>DAIQQD010000252.1:0-3034 GCA_036787015.1 Chloroflexota bacterium | reverse complement strand
GGCACATAGGTGTATCCACACGAGGGGCATTTCGCTCCCAGAACCTTCTTGCCAGCCAGTGCCTGGATGAACCTCTGCATTGCCGGGCCTACTGCCCAGTTAAAGCCAGCTGGGAATGGAAAGGTCTTGACTTCAACTATCTCGGACTTGCCTTCCATAGTCTCAAATCCTCCCTCATCGGTCGATCGTCACGTCTGCCAATGGCTAGAGAGGCTCAACTCCTTCGACGTCGCCCAGGCCGCCCTTCAGCTCTTTGGCCCACACCACTTTGACCCTCATGCCAATGTGAACATCCTTGGGATCCGCATTCAGCAGGACGGTATCAGTATTCGAGTCTGATCCGTCGAACTTGACGAAGACCGGAATCACTATCTGCCCATCCTTCACCAGGCCTGCCTCGACGGGATCCATGCCCAAGATCTTCAGTTTCCCTTTGTATATGGGGGGGCTGATCACGAAGCACGTAATAGTCCCCTTGTCACTAACGGTCTTTCGCCCATCCATCTTGCGGTAACATCTTCCACACAGGTTCCTGGGAGGCACAATGACCTTGGCGCAGCCAGGGCAAAACGACCCGATCAGTTTCTTCTCTTTGAGACCCGCACCGTACTCTTCCAGCAGCCTGGAGCCCTTGTAGTGATACGCCCCCAGGTTCCATTTGCCTTCCACTCCTATGGTCGTCGGCCGTTCGTCTTTCAGGTAGCTCATCTTCGTTACCTCCCGGGTGTATCCCCTAGAACTGTCACGGTGCTGAAGTTGGTTACGCCTCCCCAGCCGTGGGCAACGGCGTTCCTGACCTTCTTGGGAACCTGATGCTCCTCCGCCTTCCCCATTATCTGGAGGGCGCACTCGAGGATGCGCTGCATGGCAGAGGACCCAATGGCATTCGTGGCATTCACTCCGCCCGACGGATCGCAAGGCATTCTGCCGTTGATCTCCGTCTCGCCCTTCTCCAGAGCCATCCAGGCGGTGCCCTCGTCAAACAGACCCAGTCTCTCAGCGAAGAACAGCTCCTGGCTGGGAAACGGCTGATATATCTCCGCCACATCGATCTCTTTACTTGGATCCACTATTCCCGCCTGCTTGTAGGCCTTCATGGCCGACAGCCAGCATCCTCTCTGTTCAGAAGGATCAGTCACTCCCACACCACCGAAGTTCTCACTCTGCAATTGGTTCTCCTCATCCGTGTAAGAGGCGAGACCCTTGAACCAGGCGACTGGCTTGCCTTTCTTCAGGGCCAAGCTCTCGTCAGCGATGACAATAGCCGAGGCGCCGTCGCTGGCCGGGCAGATATGCCCAAATCTGAAGGGGTAGGTGACAATCTCCGTCTTGGCGATGTCCTCCGGTGTACATCCCGGCCATTGAAGGTGGGCATACTTGTTCTTGGCGGCATTCCGCCGGCACTTTGCCGCTACCATGTCGAGGTGTTCGATGCGGCAGCCCGATCTATGCATGTAGAACACTGCCTGGTAGACGGCGACTCCGGCGGCTGCTCCCACCACCGAGGTGGCCACCAGGTTCTTGAGGCTCAGACCGTAGCTGGCAGCATGGAAGAAATTGCCGAGTCCTACATGGAGAAGGCCGGTCGTAGCGCCCGCCTCCTTGCTGTCCGAATGCTTCTCCCAGGCGACCGCTACCACCAGGTCGTGAAGTCCCGAGGCCGCAACATAGTAGCCACCCTGCCCCACCGATCCACCGGTAGATCCGCCAGTGGCGATCCGGATGACCGGCTTTCCCGCGGCGCCAATCGACTCAGCGAACCACTGTTCTGGCTGGGCCACGCCGCCGAACCCCGGCATGTTGCCCACAACGAAGGCATCGACGTCCTTCACGTTGACCTGGGCATCCTCGAGCGCATTGTAGACTGCTTCTGAGACCAGCTCGGCGACGTTGACGTCTCTCCGCCTGCTCGAGTGTTTGGTCTGCCCGCAACCGATTATGGCAACATTCCTCTTCTTCATGATCCGTTGCCTCCCAACACAATGACCGTGTTCTTTTGGGCGCACATCCCGAACTGCCCATGGGCGAGGGCCTTCTTGACCTTGGGCACCTGATAGCCGATTGCCTCCCCCCTTATCTGCTTGGCCGCTTCCACCACCCTTATCAACCCGGTGGCACAGACCGGGTCAGCGCCCAGCGCCCCACCACTGGGATTCACCGGAAGCTTGCCCCCTTTGGCAGTTGTCCCTTTCTCAAGAAGCTTCTTTCCCTCGCCGTCCCGGCACAGTTCCAGGGCTTCATAAATCATCAGTTCCTCATGAGCGAACTTCTCGGAAATCTCGGCGACCTGCAGCTCCGAGGACGGATCCTTGATGCCGGCCATCTTGTAGGCCGTCTTGGCAGCGGTCTCCAGCGACTCCAGCTTCTTTAGACTCCTGTCCCGAAGATAGGGGCCCTGACAGCTACCGATACCTTCTATCCACACTGGTCTGTCGGTGATCTTCTTGGCCTTCTCCTCCGAGGCAATGATCACAGCACACGCCCCGTCGCTCATGGGAGACATCATCAGCTCCCTGATGGGATCACAGAGGACCTTTGAACCCATCACCTCCCCTATGCTCACCTTGGGCATGCTCCGGTGGGCGCAAGGGTTCGCCGCGGCATTGGAGATATTCTTGACGGCCACCTTGGCCAGATCCTCCTCCGACACGCCGTGACTGTGCATGTACATTCTGGCCTGCAGAGCAGCGGCCGCAACGTCATTGAGGACACCTATTGGCCGGTCGAACTGCGGGTCGAGGGTGTAACAGCTTACCTGATGGACATTCATAGTAGAGCTCTGGGTATGCGCCTCTACCAAGGCGACATCATGGGTGCCGGACAGCACTCTCATCAAGGCATAGTAGAAGGCAAAGGTCCCATCTTCCTCCACCTTTGACTCATCCTTCATGAAGGCTCCGACGGCCATGCTGAGAAAGACGCTGGAAATCGTCCTCCCGTCGAGGAAATCCGTGGAAGCGGTGACCACGGTGTCCAGATCGTCTCTCCGAATGCCGGCGTGGCGCAGGGCCGCGTCGCAGACTTCGAAGACCAT
>DAIQQD010000251.1:0-3058 GCA_036787015.1 Chloroflexota bacterium | reverse complement strand
GGGTTGAATTGGGGCAAGCCCGGCGGCCACCGCTGTGGACTTCAGGCCCAGTGCCAAAGGAAGTGGCCGTTTAGCCGCTCCGGCTGCAGCCACTTGTTCTGCGACAATCTGCCGATTTCCTGGCTGGCTACCCCGAGCGGGGTGTTCAGCTTCTGCGCCAGCACTTCGACCAGCTTGGTTTCAGCCTCTTGCGGCGTCGCCGCGCCCCTGACTCTGCCCAGGCTCTCAATCGCGTCCCCCCGCAAGATCTTCCAGACGAATTCGCCAGTCTGCTTACCCTGCAGTTTGTCGATACAATCGGCGTCGCCTTGCGCGGCTTCCCGGCGGAAGATGTCCCACGCCCGGGCCATGCCTTCGTCGTAGGTGGCCATCACCTCTTTCACTCCCGCGAGGCCGCCTTCTGAAGCCTCAGTGATCGGTTCGTTGGCATTGTAGCGGGCCCAGTTCCGGGTCATGATGCGAATCCCCATTTCCCCCGCTCGGTCGAAGAGCTCCGTCCCGGGGAACGGCGAAAGGTAGTGAAATCCGAACTGGGTACCCCAACGCTCCGACAGATCAATGGCGAAGGCCAGCGTCTCGCGAGCCCTTTCCGGAGTCTCTCCCGGCAGTCCGAGGATGAAAGAGGCAAAGCTGCCGATGCCAGCTTCCGTGGTCAGCTTCACGCCGTTTCTGACCTTCTCCGGCGTGATACCTTTCTTGATATTGTTGAGGACTTCCTGGTTGCCGGACTCCACCCCGAACAGGATGCAGGTGCAGCCGGCATCGTGCATCAGGTCCAGGAGTTCGGGCGTCAGAGTGTCCACCCGGGAGAAGACGCCCCATGTCACAGGCAGGTGGCGGCGGATCAGCTCGCGGCACAACTCCGTGGCGTGGGGGCGATTGAGCGTGAACGTATCGTCCACAATATTCATCGTGGTGAAGCCATATTCCCGGTGTATGAACTCCATTTCATCGACCACCAGAACCGGCTGGCGGAAGCGCACCTTTCGGCCATACATCCGGGGAGTAGTGCAGAAGATGCAGTCCCAAGGACAACCACGACTGCTGATAACTGAGCACGCCGCCCCCAACGCATGGTACTTGGACAGGTGCAGAAGGTGGCGGGCGGGGGAGGGTAGTTCATCCAGGTTGCCAATGAGGGGTCGAGCAGCAGTCTTGAAGGACCGACCGTTCCGGTTGAGATACAGGCCCGGTACCTCTCCTATGTCGGTACGCTTGTCCACCGCCGATGCCAGGTCAACAACCGTTGCCTCGCCTTCTCCAGCAACTACGATATCGATCCACGGACATCGATGGAAGGCATCCTCAGCAGCGAAGCTGGCATGTTGACCGCCTATTACCGTGGTGATACTGGGGTCGAACTCCTTGCAGATCTTGAGGATCCTGGCGGCTGCCGGGAAGGTCATGGTGACACTGGTCACCCCTACGATCTGCGGTCGATACTGCTCCAACTTGCGTCGTATCTTGGCGGCGGATGCCTTTGACGTCAGCAAGTCCAGTATCTCCACCTCAAACCCATGGGCCAGGAGACTGCCTGAAAGGTAGCTCAATGAGAGGGGAGGTATTGGATACTCCTCTAGAGCGTACGGTGGGACGACTAGAAGTATGCGCACTGGCTGAGTTTCCGCTGCGACTAGCTATTATAGTCTCTTCGACCGCGCGGATTCAAGAAACCGACCTTCGATCAGGAGAAGCCATGATCGCATTGGGGCGCAGGATGAAGCTCAGCCGAGGGTAGGGGCGCTTGTGTATCAAGGGCAAGCTTTGCTTCGCCCCGTGCCACCCACCGGCGCGTGCAGAGGGGCGCAGCCCCTCTGCGCTCTTTATCATCCCCCAAGAGTGGGGGCCGGGGGGTTGAGAAAGAGAGTGCAGGGACGAGTCCCTGGCGGGAGTCTGAGGGTGTCCCTCAACTCTTCTTTTCCTACCCCCAAGAATGGGGGGGGTTGAAGGACACGCTTCTAAGCTTCTGGCAAGAACCTTAACGAGGACCACCACTATCGTCGCCGCCACCAGGACACCTGAGTTGAGCGCCAGGCCGAAGGAGTTGGTGCTGCACCCTCAACCAACTGATGGTGTTCTCCCCATGATTGGCGGTGGAGTTGGCTTCTTGCTGGTAGCGAACCTGAACCTGGGTTCCTGTTCGGGGAAATCCTTCTCTTCCCCGCATATGCTGCATACAGCGTGGTACGAACCGCGCGCTGGCCGGGCATCGATAAGCCAATGATGGGCGGCAGTACATGTGTCCATGACTTGCGCTCCTTTCGGTATCTCCAAGAGAACGACGGAAGCCTGTCAGACAGTAGAGGTAAGAACAGTGAGTGCCCGTTGGGTTGGACGAGCAACCTCTCCCCACACGCCTTGGCCGGCAATCATCACGCGGCCCGCTCGGGCACCGGCTGACCAGTGGCTGAGTCCTTTTCAGGCCGTTTGGAGTCGAGTTTGACCGCCTTCTCGTAGTACTCCAGCCATATCTCGCGGTCAGCAGGAGTCAGAAACCGTCGCCAGCCCAAGATGCCATCGTGCTTGTCACGTCTTCTCCGGCGCTCATTCCACATGGCCGCATTCAAGACGGCAAACTCCTTGTCTTCGGGGAAGGGGCCCGGCTGTGCACACGACAGCAGGGACTTGTCCCAGTTTATGAACTCGGCATCCGACAGCCTCTGGAGTTTCTTCTCCACAGCCCTGACAGAATGCCTGGACCGCTGGCAGTGACCATGAGACGGCCCATACGGGTCTCCGAAAGCTTTCTTCATATCTCTTACCCCCTTCGTGTCCACCACGCAACCAAGGAATACCGGCCATCTGGTACAGGTAACCCGAAGCACTACGACAGCCAGGGCTACCTAGTCTTGAGGAGGTAAGAACAGCGAGTGCCGATTGGCGTAGACGAGGAACCTTTCCCCACCCATCCCCACACCCCCTAGCGACTATTCCTCAGCCGGCCCGCTCGGGCACCGATTGTGGAGATGCTCTATCGGACGCTACGTATTGAGGTCAATTTCGACAGTATCACAGTCGAATGGACAAGTCAATGGGTCAGAGCACACAGCCAAGTTCC
>DAIQQD010000250.1:0-3062 GCA_036787015.1 Chloroflexota bacterium | reverse complement strand
AGGTTCTGGGAACACATGATTCGAGACGAGGCGGATTTGAACCGACACCGGGATTACATCCATTACAACCCCGTCAAGCACGGCCTTGCGGTCTCACCAGCGGAATGGGAACACAGCAGCTTCCACAGGTTCGCTGAGGAAGGCCTCTATCCATGGAATTGGGGCCAGAGTCCTCCGAAGCAGCTCCTGGAGATGGATTTGGAATAGCCGGAGGTGGGTTACGCTTCGCTCAACCCACTACATCTTCACGCCATACCCCCTTCTTGGCGACTTAAGTCGCATACACCATCTGCCTCCCACTCTAGAATTACGTTGATTTTAGTTAGGGGGCAAAGACGATGGTGACGAAGACAGCAACACCACTGAGGGAAGAGAAAGCACAGGCTCCGGCACGGACGGCGCGATGCCAGCACTACTGGATGATCGATCCGCCGGAAACCCGGACGAGTGAAGCGGAGTGCCTGTTGTGCGGGGAGAGGAGGAGATTCCCGAACTATCTGTCTGACTGCCTGATTGAGAACGACAGCGAGAAGTTCGAGGAATGGTTGGCGAAGCAGGGGCGGAGGAAATCGAAAGGAAAAGGGGACTTGGATATTCTGTCCGAGATCTAAGAAGGTGCATGGTGATGAGGCAGGCAAAGGAAGGAGTACCGAGACGTCGTCGGGGCGCCAGATGGTATCCCAAGAAGTCCGATGACTCCATTATCGAACGCTGGGCGGCAGCCTGCAGCCGGCTGAACGAGGAGTGCCGGGACTGCCCGCTTCATGATGACTGCCAGGACCTCGCGGATCGCTTGATCGGTTGCATAAGCGTGAGAGCACCGGAAAGGCACCGGCAGAGACGGGAGATGAGCCTGAGCAGGAATTGAGATCGGGTTTGACGACAGAGATCGAGCCCACGGCCAGAAGTGCCGCGAAGCCGCATGGAAGAGGGAGGGTCACCAGGTAGCTTCACGAGACATCTGGCCGAAACTATTGACTGGAGGGATTCACTGCGAGATATTAAGGGATGGTAAGACACAAACGGGATTGAGGTCAGAAGCATGGACTACAAAGACTACTACAAGATAATGGGCGTGGACAAGAAGGCGACGGCCAAGGATATCAAGGCCGCCTACCGCAAGCTGGCCCGCCAGCACCATCCCGACGTGAACCCGGGGAACAAGCAGGCCGAGACTAAGTTCAAGGAGATCAATGAGGCCTACGAGGTACTGGGGGACGAGGAGAAGCGCAAGAAGTACGACGAGCTCGGGGCCCACTGGAAGGAATACGAACAGTGGCAGAAGTCCGGCGGCGCGGCCGGCGGACAGCCGTTCGACTGGAACAGGTACGGGTTCGCCAGAGGGGGAGCCCGGCGGGGCGGTGGCAGCGCCCAGTACCAGACCATGACCGAGGAGGACATGCAGAACCTCTTCGGCGATTCCGGGCCATTCTCGGGTTTCTACTACAGTTTCTTCGGCGATGAGCCCGGCATGGGGGCCAGAGGTCGCTCGCGGGCAGCCGGCAGATCGCGCCGGGGGCAGGATTTCGAGCAGCCAATAGAGATAGCCCTGGAGGAGGCATACAACGGTACAACCCGCACCTTCCAGATGGAGGACGGGAGCGGGAATACTCGACGTATAGAGGCGAAGATCCCGGCCGGTGTGCAGGAAGGGTCCAAAGTGCGCCTGGCAGGGCAGGGAGGTCCGGGGATGGGGGGCGGGCCGGCCGGCGATCTCTACCTCGTGGTCAGCATCGAGCCGCACTATCTCTTCGAGCGCAAAGGAGACGATCTGCATTCGAAGCTGAGCGTGCTTTTGACGACAGCCATCCTCGGAGGCGAGGTCACCGTGCCCAACCTGAACGGCAGGGTGGTGCTCAAGATTCCGGCGGAGACGCAGAACGGCCGCGTGTTCCGGCTGAAGGGGAAAGGAATGCCCAGACTGAATGACCCGCAGCACCACGGCGACCTGTTTGCGGAGATATCCGTTGTCCTGCCGGACAAACTCACGGACAAGGAACGGAAACTGTTTGAGGAGTTCGCCAAGCTGCGCGGATGGGACAAACAGGCGACATGTTAGACAACGTGCTTTCTCAACGGTGGCCACAGCCCACCCTACGGCTACGACTGGATTCCCGCCTTCGCGGGAATGACAGATCGTCGGCTCACCCTCACCTTCTTCCTCTCCCATCAAGGGAGAGGAGATCGCGGCGGGTTTCGTTTCTATCTGACCACGCTGCGTCTTTGGAGGTGCAGGAGGGAACCTCCTGCCGAGGGTCTGGGGGTGTCCCCCAGTTCTATTTTCCCTTCCCCCAAGAATGGGGGACCAAAGGGGGTTGAATACTGGCACGGAGATTGCCGCGCCTTCTCACCAAAGGGCGGGAGAATGGCTCGCAATGACAAGTTGAAGAGAGAATGGGGAACCAAAGAGAGTTGAAGGCCCCTCTGCATAGGACCGTGAGGTGACGACGTATGAATCTCAACAAGTTCACTGAAAAGGCCCAGGAGGCCATACTGGCGGCCCAACAGGTCGCCGAAAACAGCAACCACAGCCAGTTGGACGTGGAGCACCTGCTGGTTGCCCTGCTGGAGCAGGCGGAGGGTGTGGCCCCTCAGATCCTGCTCAAACTCGGCGTCGACCTGCAGCAGGTCAAGCAGCAGTTGAAGGGCGAGTTGGACCGGTTGCCCAAGGCATACGGGCCGGTGCAGCTTGTCATGTCTTCCCGCCTGAAGAGGGTCCTGGACAGCGCCCAAAAGGAAGCCGAGCGGCTGAAGGATGACTATACCAGCACCGAGCATCTGCTGGTGGCCATCGTCGACGATCACGAGAAAGGGTCGGTCGCCAAGCTGCTGGCCAGCCACGGCATCACCAAGGACAGCATCTACCAGGTGCTCACCAGCATTCGCGGCAGCCAGCGCGTCACCGACCAGAACCCGGAGGGCAAGTACCAGGCCCTGGAGAAATACGGCCGCGACCTGACGGAAATCGCCCGCCGCGGCAAGCTCGATCCGGTCATCGGCCGGGACAAGGAGATCCGCCGCGTGATCCAGGTGCTCTCGCGGCGCACCAAGAACAACCCGGT
>DAIQQD010000249.1:0-3148 GCA_036787015.1 Chloroflexota bacterium | reverse complement strand
CTTCAGCCTGACCAACTGCCATTCCAGGAGGAACTGCTTCGACGGCACAACCGGTGCGTGTTGCCGTTTCCTAATGCCCTCCATGGACCGGCTTGGCCGGACCGTCTTTCTGACCGTCGTTCAGCAGGGCCTGGTGGGCAGCCATGAACAAGCGGGCGGTGATATTGAGAAGAGCTTCGTGGGCGGGTCGAAGTGCGTCGGACTGCGGCTCGGTATTCTTCACGGCGCTCTTGAGCGCTATGAATGACCGCAGATGGTCATACAACACCAGCGCCGCCGAAGGCTTGCCCAGCATAGTAGCCTCTGCCTCAAACAGGAGCTTTGCCAGTTCGTGCTCGAAGAGGTGAGCCAGCAGCGCACCCCACGGATCCGGCGCGCAGGTCTCGCGTTCCCCCATCCTGACGAGTCCCCCCCAGGACTACTGCCGTGGATTCTATCAGCGCCGCGACTAGAACGCAAGTTTGCGCCTCCAACTGCACCGCTCAAGCCAACCTTGATTCTTCCTGGGAGGGGCGCTGATGCTCTTCTGCCCGGTCAATGAGGGGCTGAGAAGCTGCACATCTGGGCAGGCCACTCCTTGCCGGTCTTCCTGTTCTGGTCCACATCACCCGAATGGCCGCCAGGATGACCAACCCTGATACCAAAAGTGCCTTTCTCGCGATGGGCATGGGAGGCCAGAACCCCTGCCAGAATGCGTCTGCGAACTCAGCTAGGTCGATCCCGGGGAGACGAAGAGATCTGGCTCCTGTCTGAGGGGCTACCTCATAGAATCCCGCTTCGGGGTTCTCTATCGCGTTTTCTCCCTTGCCATCGTAGTCCACCCAGACATGCATTGGCGATGACCTGATCCGGTATGGAATGCCTTTCGCTTCGAAGACGGAGGCCAGCACTATCGCCCGGGCCTTGCAGTCCCCTTGGCCATTCTCGAGTACCTCGTCGACGGTGGGGAAATACCAGGGCATGGCATGCACTTCCCAGTCGTAGGAGTAGGGCACGCTGTCAAGCACCGCTCTCTCAATGGCCGACGGCTCTGAAGGCAGAGTCTCTGCCAGCGTTTGCACTGCTCCGGGATCAACACTGGGGTCGGCGAGTCTTTGCACACTCGCCGCCAGCCTCAGCGGGTTGGGGTACAGGACAATAAGTATCCAGAGCGCGACAAGCACAGGGAAGAGTGCACAGAAGATGCGGGCAGGGCGTGACCTGCGGCTGACTCCGTTCTTGGGGGCACCGTATCTGTCGGTCATTTCCTGTCTCTCTCCATCGCCATTCTATCATGATCTCCCGGCTCACGGTTGCGGCCGGTGGAAACGCCAGGGGAATGACGTGCCATTTGGCCAGGTTCTTCTGATCTCAGTGAGAATGGGAGCCGGGATGCGCGGTCTCGTCGTGACCTCCTGTTTGTGCGCGGGGTTTCCACTTCCCATCCAGCCAGATCAGGCCCGTCAAGAACAGCGCCCCGACGACGTACCCCCCGATGACATCACTAGGCCAGTGAGCGCCCAGGTACACTCGCGAGGCCCCAACGCAGAGGATTATGACCACAGAGACCGAGAGCACCAGCACGCGGAGACCGCGCTTCTGCAGACGCACAAGAGCCAGATAGGCCAGAAGTCCCCAGAATACCATGGCGAGGAAGGCATGTCCGCTGGGGAAGCTACTTCCCGACTCCGTTTGAAATACATGCACCAAATCCGGCGTGGGTCGTGGGCGGTCCACCACCAGTTTGAGGACAGAGTCAATGGGGGAGCTCAGCCATGTCATCAAGACCAGGCCTGCCTTCCACTTGCCCAGATAGCGCCAGGTCACAATGGCACCGGCAATGATCAACACTGGGGCTCGCCACCCACCGCCCAGAAGCGATACCCACCTCATGACGGTGTCCAGAGCCTCACTGTCGATGGACTGGACCAGAAGCGTCAAACGCAGGTCGCCGGGGAAGCGCGGCTCCCAGTGGGCGCAGATACAGAGCACTGCGGCCAGGATTGCCAGGCCTCCGATGCCCAGCATTCCCTTGCGACTGAAGCTCTGGTTCATTCTCTCCCCTGTCGGGCGGGTGAGGGCCAAACTGGAAGTGCCACAGCCTGAAATGGTATCCGGATCTCTTTGTTTCTGTCCAACCCTACCACTTTCCCACAGGGCGTCGCTGTCGGCTGTGATCCTAGCATCACTTGGCTCCGCCAGTCGGGCGGATCGGCGGGCAAGGAGGAAAGGGGGGACTTCTCGCAAGGAACCCCAGCACGGAGGGCGAGGCTTGGTGGCGCATTGGGGGGAGCTTCGAGGACGATCAGAGTCTCAGCCAAACGCTGAATGTGCTGCCTTTGCCTGGCTCGCTGGTCACACTCACCTTCCCACCGTGTTGCTCGGCGATCCCTTTGACAATGGCGAGCCCCAGGCCCGAGCCCCCGCTCCTCCGGGAGTGGGCCTTGTCGACTCGATAGAAACGCTCAAAGATGTGAGGCAGATGTTCAGCCGGTATTCCCATTCCGGTATCGGCGACGTCCAGTCGTGCCCAGTCACCGTCTTGATATAGCGATAGGGTAATAGTCCCTCCCTCGGGCGTGTACTTGATGGCATTGCCCACCAGGTTTCCTATGAGTTGGTCCAGCCTGTGAGCATCCCCTTTCACCCACAGATCTTCCTGGCGTTCAATGACAACCTGACGCCCGCCGGCGAGCTGCAGAGCCCGTTCATGGGCGTCCAGGAGCAATTCCTTCAGCGAGACCGTCTGCTCCCGATCCAACTGCCCTGACTCCACCTCTGCCAGAATAAGAAGGTCATTGACTATCCTGGTCATCTTGGTCATCTCTGCCTCAAGCACCCTTATCGACTCCGAGCGGTCTTCCTCGCTCACGTTACGCTTGAGCAGGTCCACATTTCCCCGGATCACCGTCAGGGGCCCTCTCAGCTCGTGAGAGGCATCGGCCACAAAACTCCTCTGAGACCGCACAAGCCTGTCTATCTGCTCGATCATCTGATCAAAGGTGGCGGCGAGTTGCCCGATCTCGTCCTTGGACCCGTGGTAGTTGACCCGGCGGCTGAGGTCGGAGCTCGATGCTATGCCGTGGGCCGTGGCGGTGACCTTCTTAACCGGAGACAGCGCCCGGCCGATCATGATGGCTACAGAGGCTGTGGCCAGTGTCACAAACAC
>DAIQQD010000052.1:8301-11437 GCA_036787015.1 Chloroflexota bacterium | reverse complement strand
TTCCTGTGTCAGTAGTCGAGGCTGATTCGGTAGTCAGTTTCGCCGATCCCAATCTAGAGTGGGCTGTGAGACTGAATCTCCTCAAGTTCAGTGGAGCCATCTACGAATCAGATCTCGTTGGCCTGACTAGTCTCGTTGCCTTCTCATTTGGCATCACCAACCTAGCTGGGCTCGAGTACTGTACCAGTCTGACGAACTTGATCCTTCTGTCCAACCAGATAAGTGACCTCACGCCCTTGTCTGGCCTGACTAACCTGACCTTGTTGGACCTACGCAACAACCAGATAAGTGACCTCACGCCCTTGTCTGGCCTGACCAACCTGACGTCGTTGGACCTGGGCAACAACCAGACAAGTGACCTCACGCCCCTGGCTGGCCTGCCCAGCCTGACATCGTTGGACCTGAGCAACAACCAGATAAGTGACGTCACGCCCTTGTCTGGCTTGACCAACCTGACGGGGTTGAACCTGAGCAACACCCAGATCAGTTACATCGGCCCTCTGGCCAGCCTCACCAGCCTGACTTGGTTGGACCTGAGCGAGAACCAGATCGGGTACATCGACCCCCTGGCCGAACTCACCGCCTTGATGTTGCTGAACCTTCAGGATACCCAGATCAGCGACATCACACCCCTGACCGAACTGGCTGACCTGACGTCGCTGAACCTTGACGACAACCAGATCAGCAACATCTCGCCCTTGGCTAGCCTCAACGGGCTGCTGACCTTGAGCCTTTCAAAGAACCAGATCAGCGACATAGCATCCCTGGACGGCCTGATCCTCCTGACATCGCTGGACCTTGCCGACAACCAGATCAGCGACATAGAACCCCTGGACGGCCTGATTCTCCTGACGTTGCTGGACCTTGCCGACAACCAGATCAGCGACATAGAACCCCTGGACGGCCTGACCCTCTTGACATCGCTGGACCTTGACGACAACCAGGTCAGCGACATAGAGCCGCTGGTAAACAATACGGGGATGGAAACGGGGGACACCGTGTATCTGCGGGGCAACCCGTTGAGCAGTACCTCTATGTACACCTGGATTCCCGCGCTGCAGGGCAGAGGGGTTACAGTATATTGGGACGCTCCAGGCAACCAGTCACCAATTCAGCCAAGCAATGTGTCGCCAGCAGATGCAGCCACCGGAGTGATCCCAACGCCAACATTGGTGGCGACAGACTACTATGATCCTGATGACGATGGTCACGAAGCCTCGCAATGGCAGATCACCGAGACAGCGGGTGACTATGGCGCCACGGTGTTCGACAGCGGCTGGGATGATGCACACCTCACCAGCATATCTGTTCCAACACTGGACTATTCCACTACCTACTACTGGCGTGTGAGGTACCAGGACAGTCGGCTGAGCCCTCCGTCTTTATGGTCGGAGGAGACGTCCTTCACAACGGCACCCATGTCTCCATTGGTCACGACTAATGATCCCAGCAGTATCGCCACCAACTCCGCCCGGCTCAACGGCGAACTGACCTGGTTGGGTACGGCCGGAAGCGTTATGGTGTCCTTCATCTGGGGGACCTCCCCGGGGTCATATCCCAACGAGACCGCCAGCGAATTTAGGACCAGCACGGGACCGTTCTATTTCGACCTGTCTGAGCTCAGTCCGGGCACCACGTACTACTATCGGGCCAAGGCGGTGGGCAACGGGACCAGCTATGGCGATGAGAAGAGTCTTAGCACCGCTACCACATATCCAGCGGTGACCACTGACGACGCCAGCAATCTGGCGACCACTTCGGCCAGTCTGAATGGTGAACTTGGCAACCTGGGAACGGCTACGAGTGTCACCGTATCCTTTGAATGGAAGGTGTCCGGAGGTTCATACGCGCCGATTGCTGTGGAAGTGAAGGATAGTATTGGGGCATTCTCGGCTGACTTGACTGGTCTGACACCTGGAACCACATATTACTTCAAGGCCAAGGCGGTGGGGCATGGGACCAGCTATGGCGCGGAGAAGAGTTTTAGTACCTTCCCCCCTTCTCCAACGGTCACGACCAATGATGCCAGCGGTATCACCACCAACTCGGCCCGGCTCAACGGCGACTTGATCTCCCTAGGAACGGCCGGCAGCGTCAATGTCTCCTTTGAATGGAAGGGGGCCGGAGGTTCATACACGCCGATTGCTGCGGGAGCGAAGGACACCATTGGACCATTCTCCGCTGACTTGACTGGTCTAACGCCTGGAACCACCTACTACTTCAGAGCCAAGGCACTGGGAGATGGCACCGGCCATGGCGATGAGAAGACCTTCACCACCGCTACCACATCCCCGACAGTGATCACCAACGACGCCGACAATCTGGCGCCCACTTCGGCCACTCTGAATGGTTACCTTGACGACTTGGGAACGACTACCAGTGTCACCGTTTCCTTCGAATGGGGCCTCACTACGTCCCACGGCAATGAGACCACGCTGGAATTCAGAGGCGCGAGTGGCAACTTCAGTTTCAACCTTACGGGCCTTGTTTCTGGAACCACATATTATTTCAGGGCCAAGGCGGTGGGGGATGGGACCAGCTATGGCGATGAGAAGACCTTCACCACGTTGCCTCCGTCTCCATTGGTCACCACCAATGATCCCAGCAATGTGGACACCAAATCTGCCCGGCTTAATGGCGACCTGACTTGGCTAGGCACGGCCAGCAGTGTCACGGTGTCCTTTGAATGGGGGATCAGTTCGAAGTCATATACCAACGAGACCGCTGGCCAGAACATGACAGGCACGGGAGCCTTCTACTTTGACCTGTCCAGTCTCAGTCCGGGCACCACGTATTACTTCCGGGCCAAGGCGGTGGGCAACGGCACCGGCTACGGCGATGAGAAGAGCTTCACCACTGGCCGGAAGGCGGTGGTTGAGAGTATTGACCCCAGCAGCGGAAAGCGCGGGGAACGCCTGACGGTGACCATTGCGGGCGCCAACTTCGATGGAGCCAGCAAAGTGAGCTTCGGCTCCGGAATATCGGTGGAGGAGTTCAACGTCGTTAGCGGCGGTGAGATCATTGCGGACATCACCATTGACGATGATGCCAAGGTAGGAGCCAGGGATGTCTCGGTAACGACGGAGTGGGGGACTGGGACCAAGCAAGACGGCTTCGGTGTGGTGGGAGGCAGAGC
>DAIQQD010000052.1:1792-8201 GCA_036787015.1 Chloroflexota bacterium | reverse complement strand
CGGTTCAGAGAGAACACTGACAGGGCCAGGAAAAAGACTGTGAAGGCAACCAAGACGACCAGCTCGAGCCAGATCTGTCCTATCCCCCAGCCACGCAGCATCACGTCGCGCGCCGCATTGATGGCGTAGGTGTTCGGGATGAGCCACGTCACTGGCCTCAGCCACGCGGGTATCCCCTCCACCGGCCAGAAGATGCCCGTCAGCAGCATTGGAGGCATTGCTACTATGGCAATGGACGCCATGGCTTGCTCCGAACGTCTGGCAAAGCTGGACAGCATCATGCCTAGGCTCAAGCTCATGACCGCCAGCACTCCGATGACCAGAAAGGCCAGCAACATGCTGCCCTCACACGCGATTCCAAATCCATAGACACTGAAAGTGAGAACTGACGCGCTTTCTACAAGGCCGAGCACTGTGTAGGCGATGGCATACCCGAACACAAACTCGGATGCCCTCAGGGGCGTGACCTGCAGTCTCGCCAGAGAGCCCGAGATACGCTGACCTACGAATGCTTGAATAGTCGAGATGAAGATGCCGATGTACAAGATGAATGACGCGATGCCCGGCAAGAAGAAGTCTCTGTACTTGGCCTTCTCACCGTAGATGGCGTCGCCCGTATCTAGGCTGATGGCGCCTTCCACACCCATCGAAGCCAACGCACTCACTAGAGCATCGCCCATAGCCTCCTTTATGGCACCCGCCACGCTCACGTTGGTCTTGTTCAGCTTCACCCGTATTGTCGTGTCCAGAGACAGCGACGGATCCAGGGACTTCTCATAGACATTCTTGGTGAAGTCCTTTGGGAAGACGATTACCCCATACGCATCGGCGCTCTCCACGAGTTTGACGCCCTCCGCCTCCGTGGCCACGTCGTCCACTCCCACTACCTCCGAGTCAAGGTTCGCAATGATGGCGCTGGCAATTGACACACGCACTCTGGAAGGCGGTATCAAGTACCCTTCATCCTGGTTGACCACCAACACACGCACATGTGATACATCTCCGCTGAAGGCCAGGCCAAACACCACAATGGACAAGATCGGGCCCATTATCACAAAGAACAAAGAGAGTTTGTCACTCAGTATGGTGCGGAACGTCTTCTTGGTTATGGCCAGGGTTCTCTTTATATTCACGAGGCTTCCTGCCCTCTGGACAACGCCAGGAACGCATCTTCGAGGTTCTTGGTTTCGGTCTGTCTCGTAGCCTGGATCGATGTGCCATCAGCCATGAGCTTGTCCTGCCAGACCAGCCCCATCTTGTCGCAGCCCTGAGCTTCATCCATGTAGTGTGGGTTCATAATAACGGTTACCCCGCTTGACTGAAACCTCCGGCCGCCATCAGCACAGTCTCAGAGACCATGTTCATCAACCCTTCACCCGGCCCAGAGAAACCGTTGACAGCGCCAGAAAGAACACTGTGAAGGCAGCCAAGACAACCAACTCGAGCCAGATCTGTCCTATTCCCCAGCCCTGCAGCATCACGTCGCGCGCCGCATTGATCGCGTACGTGTTCGGGACCACATACGAGAGCGGCCTCAGCCACGTGGGTATGGCCTCCACCGGCCAGAACATACCACAGAGCAGGAATGAGGGTAGCGCTACTATGGAGAGGGACGCCAACGCCTGCTCCGAACGTCTCGCCAAGCTGGACAGCACCATGCCCAGGCTCAAGCTCATGACCGCCAGCACCCCGATGACCAGAAAGGCCAACAACATGCTGCCCTCACACGCGATCCCAAATACATAGACACTGAAAGTGAGCATTATCGCGGCCTGCATGAGCCCGAGTACGCTGTAAGCGATAGCATTCCCCACCACAAATTCGGAGGGCCTCAGGGGCGTGACCTGCAGTCTCGCCAGAGAGCCCGAGATACGCTGACCGACGAATGCTTGAACAACCATCAAGAAGGTCTCGATGTACAGAATATATGTCGCGATGGCCGGCAAAAAGAAGTCTCGCATGGTGGCGCCCTCGCCGTAGATGGCATCGCTTGTATCCAGGGTGGCCGTTCCTTCCACGCCCATCGAAGCCGACGCACCCACCAGGGCATCGCCGATGGCCTCCCTTATGACACCGGCCACGTTCACATTGGTCTTGTCCAGTTTCACCCGTATTGTGGTGTCCAGAGACAGCGACGGATCCAGCGACTTCTCATAGACATTTCTGGTGAAGTCCTTTGGGAAGACGATTACCCCATATGCCTTGGCGCTCTTCACGAGTTTGACGCCTTCCGCCTCCGTGGCCACCTCGTCCACCTCCACCACCTTCGAGTCAAGGTTCGCCAGGATGGCGCCGGAAATCGATACGCGCACTCTGGAAGGCGGTATCTGGTATCCTTGATCCTGGTTGACCACCGCGACACGCACGTGTGATACGTCTCCGCCGAAGCCGAAAGCAAACACTATTATGGCCAAGGCCGGGGTAACTAGCAGCAGCATCAGAGCGGCTTTGTCACTCCAAATGCCACGGAACGTCTTCTTGGTTATGGCCAGGGTTCTCTTTATGTTCACGAGGCTTCCTGCCCTCTGGATAACGCCAGGAACGCATCTTCGAGGTTGGTAGTCTTGGTCTCTTTCATAATCTGGCGCGGTGTGCCATCAGCGATAAGCCTGCCCTGCCGGACCAGCCCTATCTTGTCGCAGTGCTGAGCTTCATCCATGTAGTGTGTGGTTATGATGATGGTTACTCCCGCTTGCCTGAGAGCATTGAAGTACTGCCAGAACGCCGACCTCAATTCCGGGTCCACGCCCACCGTAGGCTCATCCAGCAACAGCAATCTCGGCTCGTGAATCATGCTGCATGCCAGCGACGTCCTATGCCTCATGCCGCCGCTCAGATTAGCCACAGGAGAGTGTTTCCATTTCTCAAGCGCGACAAACCGCAGCAGTTCATCTTCCTTTTCTGCAATTTTCTTGCTGGTCATGCCGTATAACTCGCCAAACAGCTCCATGTTCTGGTGCACGCTCAGCTCTACATAGAGCGCCGTCTCCTGAGGCATGTATCCAATTTGCGGCAGGATATTTCTATTCGGCACCTTTGTGCCGAGGACGTACGCCTGGCCGCCGGTCGGCGTCAGCAGACCGCACAGTATCTTGACAGCAGTCGTCTTGCCTGCGCCATTGGGACCCAGCAGCCCGTATATGATACCCCTCTGAATCCGCAGACTTAAGTTGTCCAGCGCCTTGAACTTCCCGAACAACATGGTCAGGTCCCTGGTCTCGGCGGCATATTCCGTCCGCACATCCCGCATAGGAGTCCTCTTCCCTATTGGGCTCCGCGGTAGTGTGGCCCCGGTCTCCAAACCACTTCCTTTGTCCATATCAATTGCCTCTATTCCGAAATCTCTCTGGAGTGATGTTTGCCAGCCGAGCCATACTCCCCCCGGAGGACACAGCCGGCGCAGCATCCAAGACACGCTTGCGCCGGTGTTCTTTGGTTCGCGCCTTCATATCGTCTCTGTTTCTCCAACCAGCTTCATGCGCTAAATGTGTCAGTGGGTTTCGAGGTGGCATCTTAGCAAAGTAATGCCCCTCCTGTCAAAGTCGCGGTGTGCGGGGTCCAAGACATACTATACCGTAGTTCTACAGGTCGCAGCCGGGTGAACATCTGGCTGACGGGGGAAGAAGGGTCGACACAGTTGCCAAACCTAAATAGCTTCATTGGCTGACTCCCCGCTACTGTCCAGCCATTCTCATGCCTGCCAGGCAGCCCTCACGACAGTCTCTAACCCGCAACCACTCGCTTTGTGAACCATCGGGAAGGTCTCAGGTGTTGGAGCCTTTCCAGCTACGCGGCCGACGGTGCGCCCCTCCCGCCGCCAGCCATAGTGAGTCCCTTCGCTGTCTCAGCATGCCTTTGGCAGTTGTGATAAGATATCTGCGATTCTTTGCCGAACAAGGCCTGCAAGGGGGCTTCTACGTTCAGGTTAGCACTGAGGAACCTCACCAGACGGCGCACCAGGACAGCCCTTACCATTCTCGGTGTGGCCGTTGCCATCACTTTTACCGTCGGATTGCTTAGCATCACCGAGGGCTTCATGAATGGCTTCAACATGAGTGCCAAGGAACGAAAGGAGGACATATATGTCCTGCCCAAGGGCGCGCGTGGGCTCGGCAGTCCCTTGCTGGTGTCGTCAGGGGCAGAGTTCTCAGAGCAGCGTGTGCAGGATATAGGCGGCGTGCTCAATGTGAAGGCCGTGTACCCGTTCTATACCCGGCAGATCTACTTTGGAGATGGCACTGGTTCCGTGATGGAGGGCTTCTTTGTGCTGGATGGAGTGACACCGGACTTCCTGGTGGACTTGAGGCCCAGTCTGGAGGTAGAGGCGGGGCAGTTGTTGGAACAGGGCGATTACCTAGACGATCGGCTGAACGTTGTGGTTGGTGCGGAGATAGCCAGATCGGTGAAACTGCAAGTAGGTCAGACTCTGCCTCTGGAGGTGGGTGGGCTTGTGCCCACGGTGATAGGGATTCTGAAGTCTACCGGAGGCCTCGATGACTACATTGTGTATGCTCCGCTCCAAGATGTGCAACAGGCACTTGATAGAGAAGGCTGGGTCACCGGTGCTGCTGTGACTGTCACGGATCCAACCACGACCGAGGAGACTGCTGATGCGATCAGTAACCTGGGTTCCGAAGAGTTCTATTGCCAGACCAGTGAACAAATAGCGGGCGTCGTGAAGAACTTGATATCTATGGCCCGGGCTATCCACCTCAGCGTGGCGTCCATCGCCCTGCTCATAGGAGTTCTGTTTGTTCTGTCGACCATGCTTATGGCGGTGAGCGAGCGGACTAAGGAGATCGGTACCATGCGGGCCTTAGGAGTCCACCGCATCACCATATTTCGGCTCATCGTCACAGAGTCGCTGATCACCGGCGTTCTTGCCGGGGGTATCGGTTGTCTGGGAGGCGTCGGCCTGTCCAAACTGATAACCTGGGCCATACACAAATTCGCCAGCGCGGCCTTCCTGCAGGCCGTGGTCAGTCCGCGCCTTCTCGGTTTTGGACTTCTCATCGCGGTGCTGATCGGAATCCTGGCTGGGCTCTACCCGGCCTGGAGAATAACCAAGACAAACATAGTGGAGGCGCTCAGATATGAATGAGTTGGTGGTGGAAGCCAGGCAACTGTCCAAGGTGTATGTGATGGGTGGGGAGGAGGTCAGGGCAGTGGACAGTGTTGACCTGGAGATGCGGAAAGGCGACTTCGTGAGCATCATGGGGCCTTCAGGCTCGGGCAAGACCACTCTGCTCAATCTTGTCGGCTGTATCGATCGCCCTACCAGCGGAGGGATACGCCTGGATGGTCAGGACCTTGCCGGCTTGAAGGAAGTCGAGTTGGATCGACTGCGGATGCGAAAGATCGGTTTTGTCTTCCAGAGCTTCAACCTGATGCCTATCATGACGGCGCTGGAGAACGTGATGTTTCCTATGGAGATGGCCGGGGTCCCGAGGAAAGAGCAGGTGAGACGCGCCACTGAACTGCTGACCTGGGTGGGATTGCCCAAGCGGCTGAACCACAAGCCGCGCGAACTGAGCGCCGGGGAGAATCAGCGGGTAGGGATAGCCCGTGCTCTGGCCAATGGTCCCGCGATATTGCTGGCTGACGAGCCGACAGGGAACCTTGATTCCAAGACCACGAAGGAGATATCTCTACTGTTCCGACGGGCGAATTGTGAGCAAGGCATGACAATCATGCTCATCACTCACAATGAGGCAGTGGCCGGAGTAGCCGGCAGGCTGCTGAGGATGAGAGACGGGCGAATAGTCTCGGACTCTTAGCGTCCAAGAGGTCACAAGAGGGTATGGTGGTTGACCAGGCCACGATCCAACTGGGCGGTGGCATTGGCCACCGAAGCCGCTGGCGGGGACCCCAAGCGGAACGGTCTGGCAAGGATACCTTAGCGCGTTGACGAGATGCACTCTGAGCAGTTCCGATTGCGAGCCTTATCCGTCTCATAGACCAAAGGCCACTTCGAAGGGTCGAGTTCTGCATATCGTCCAGTATAGCCCACCATGATCATGTCTGGTTCCGCGCTCATTGCCTGTTAGAATGAGCCCCCAGGCCCTGCGAACCTAGCCCCCATCTCAAGGGCCTTTTCGCAATCCAAAGGGAATACCGTTGTTGATGCTCTGTTCTGCCAGCCTAGTCAGGGGCATGCCTCCCTCCGTATCCAAGCTGAGGTTGACAGCCTCCGCAGGCCAATGCTATTGTCCGAAGCGAGCCACCGAGATGCCTACCCTCATAGCAGCGATGTGTCGTCGTATCACCATTCATCAGGGGGGATAGCCATGGGAGGAAAGATTCCAGCGGGCAAGAAAGACTTCGACGTCATTATAGTAGGGGGAGGTCCAGGGGGACTGGCTGCGGGCAGCATGCTCGCTCATGAAGGGGTCTCCTCAGCGATCATAGA
>DAIQQD010000052.1:0-1692 GCA_036787015.1 Chloroflexota bacterium | reverse complement strand
GAACTCCAAAGGATCACTGACCTCTGCGAGGCCATGTCTGAGGAAGAATGCCGCAAGGCAGTGAACATCCGTTTTTCCGACTGGATCGAGGGGAATGTCAGAGACCCTATGGCCAAGATGGTGCTTCAAAACCTGGGCCCGATCATCGGCGCTCCGGCAAAGGACGTCAACTTCGGAATGGTTGCCAACGCCTTCGCCACATTCAACCGCGCCGGCGCTCCTCTGCTCTGGTACCCCAAGTACGGAACCTTGGAAACTGCGGTGATAGACCCTCTGACAAAGCACTACACTAGCCACGCTGGGAAGGTCATCACCAACAGGACAGTCAGGAATATCCTCATAGAGGAGGGGAAAGCAAAGGGGGTGCTTGTTTCAGATGATCAGAACTGCTTCATGTTGGAAGAATACCGTGCCCCTGTTGTCATATGCGCTGTGCCAATATTCGAAGCAGTATCCAAGAACGTCCTGGGACGCGAGTTTCTAACGAGGGACTGGGCTGA
The DNA here is from genome assembly GCA_036787015.1 of Chloroflexota bacterium. Lineage (GTDB taxonomy): Bacteria > Chloroflexota > Dehalococcoidia > UBA2247 > RBG-13-53-26 > JAFGCL01. The sequence goes on along the minus strand of DAIQQD010000052.1, from coordinate 1,192 downwards.
GGTCGTGAAGCAGTATGAGAAGCTGGCGATCTATGACCTGTCAGGGTTCTATCTTCTGCGGAAGGATGTTGTGCCGCGGGATGGTCTCGGCTACTTCCATTTCTTCGATACCGACTATGGCATCCCCACTTATGTGGGAGACCTGAGCCTTGGCTCATTCGTCAATGCCAGCAATGAGCCGAAAGGAAAACAGCTGGTATGCTCTCTCATTTACGGCTCCTCGGATGCTACCTACTTCGGTATCCCAACTCGAATGGAAAAGGTGATGGAAGGACACAGAAGGTGGAAGGATGCTGTGGAGAAGGCATTCCCTGGTTTCAACGACGCCATTGAATTTGAGGGCACAAACCTGCAGCTCAACTTCACCAGATATGCCTATGCCGTGGTGCCCAAAGAGATCGATGTCCAATCACCGAATATCAAAGGGCTGTATTTCGGGGGCGACTCCATCCGTTCCATAGGCACTCCTATGTCTGACAAGTGTTTTCAACTGGCATTCCCTATTTGTGAAAGGGTCCTGGATTATCTAAGAAAGGCGGGCAAGTAGATGACTTTGCCGATCTCTGAAGACGTCAAGCTGCTGATGTACAGCACGTGGCTGCCGGCCCTCATGAGCACGATGCTCGAAGCGGTCAAGGAGCTTCCGGCGAAACACCGGGATCGTCTCCTGCGTCAGATGTGCCGGACCTGCGAGGACCTGGCCCTGGGTGGTGCGGTAGGAATTCGCCCCGGTATGAGTTGGGAAGAATACCTGAAATTCCTCCAGGAACTGCCCGCACCCATGGGCCCGTGGACTGTCAGCCGGACAGATGACGTCTATGACCTGGAATATGGCTGCTCCATCGGAGAGGATGGGAAGCCAAGGTGCCACTGCCCGCTCGTTCAACTGGGAATCACGGCGCCACTGCCTCAGTGTTGCGATGGTGGCGCCAGTCTAGCGGGGCGAATGATAGAGGCTGCCACTGGCAAGCCCGTTGCCAAGGCCGAGGTGGTCGCTAGTCCTTTGCGAGCCGGCGCGTCGGTCTGCCACTACAGAGTCCACCTTGCGCAGTAGCTCACGGTTTGCGCCCGGCACGAGCTCTCGAAACTGCCGTCGCAAGAGGACACCAGCACAGACAGGACCAGTTGGCTATTCCCACCGAGTCCGACTTTACCCCGTCTTACCAGAGACACGACCGAGCCTACGGGGCAA
>DAIQQD010000248.1:1703-3152 GCA_036787015.1 Chloroflexota bacterium | reverse complement strand
CTGACTACGCCGGTCGCCAGGGTGCAGTGGTCGTGACGATCAAGGTTCCAACCAAGAGCCGAACAGTATCCTTGGAGGAATTCGGAGACCATTGGCTCCGCCTTCTTGAGAGACTCCACATTCTTCTCGTACGCTTCCTGGTGCTGACGATCCCATTCTGCGTTCTCTTCTGCTTCGACGAATCTTCTGAATCCGTCTTCAAGGGTCGCCGTTTTCTGCGGTCTCTCGTACTCAACTGAGATCGGCGGTTTGGGCTTCTGAAGGCAGATAATGCGCGTGATGAGATCGCCAGACTGCTGTTCCAGTGCGGTGGCCAGCCTCTCCTCGGACACTTCGCCGAAAGGTATGACGACACTGGATGCGGAATCTCGTGCGTGGTCGGTAGTCCCCACGATTCTGCCCTGATAAAGCGTGACGGCATCCACCGGGTCAGACCGATATCCCCGCGTCACTTCTACGTCAACCGTAATATAGCCTTCACGCCAGAAATCCCGGTGCTCCAAGATGTAGTTGCACGAGACCGCGCCCTTGTCTCTGTCGCAATAGTCACTACGCCTGAGGCCCCAGCCAGTAGCGTGACAGAACGCTTCAAGAACTCTGGAGACTATGGAATCCACCTTCTTCATGGACTCCACATCCCTCTCGTATGGATCCTGGTGCTGGTCCGCTTGGGCCTTCTGTTCGCTGGCGAAGCTGCTGAATCTGTCCTCAAGGGCCATTGTTATCACTCCCTTTCGCGCCCAAGTGAGATGGAACAAGAAGGTGTGCAATGGTTATGATACCACCTCAACCTCAGCCTGGACATATGGGCGCGCCTATGATCATCCGGGGCTGAAGGCGTAGGGGAGGACAGCCTGGTGTCAGGACCCCACCTCCTGACGACTCAGTACTTTCAACCCCCTGCCCCCCAATCTTGGGGATGGTTAGTAACGCAGAGGGCCTTCGGCCCTCTGCACGCCCCGTACAGCACTGGCGCGAACGGAATGTCGGCTCCCTCTTTGTGAGAGAGGGACTCCAGGGAGTTGCGGACGCAGAAACCATAGCCCCGGCGGAACCCTGGATTCCTGCTTACGCAGGAATGACAGAACGGGTGCGGCCGGACAATGGGATAGAGACGTGGGGCAGTCAGCGGAGTGCCGGCGTACCCGGGGGTATTTCCTATCTGCAGTCCGGGCAGACGTCGAAGAAGCCTTCGGGCAGGTTGAGCTTCTTGCGGAAGTACTCGAGCTGCTTCTCCGGCGCAAAGTTCTTCCCGCACTTCTTACATTTCTGCATCTTGAAGGTGGCCTTCCAGTTCACGATGGTGCGGGTGTCGCCGGTCTCTTCCATCTTGATGAAGTCCGTGGGGCAGATGTAGACACAGGAGCCGCAGCCGATGCAGTCGTTGGCCGTCTCCAGGAACGGCGCGGCCACCTCGCGGTTGACGCCACGGTTGACCAGGCTGATGGC
>DAIQQD010000248.1:0-1603 GCA_036787015.1 Chloroflexota bacterium | reverse complement strand
TTGACGAAGTACTTGGCCATGTCCACCATGCAGGTGTTCTCGTCCGTGACGATCATGGCCCCGGACCCCATCATCGATCCGACGCGGGTCAGCTCGTCGTAGTCTACGGCCAAGTCCAGCAGGCTCTCTGGAATGAAGCCGCCCGAGGGGCCGCCGGTCTGGACGGCCTTGAACTTCTTGCCGTCCCGGATGCCGCCGCCGATGCCATAAACGATGTCCCGCAGCTTCATGCCCATGGGGACCTCGATCAGGCCGGTGTTGTTCACCTTGCCCACGAGCGAGAATATCTTGGTGCCCTTGCTGGTCAGGGTGCCGATGCTGCTGAACCAGTCGGATCCCTTCAGCATGATGTGCGGGATATTGGCCCAGGTCTCCACGTTGTTCAGGTTGGACGGGCGGTTGTAGAGGCCCTTCTCGGAAGTGTGAACATACTTGGCCCGCGGCTCGCCCACCTTGCCTTCCAGCGAGGCCATGAGCGCGGTGGATTCGCCGCAGACGAAAGCGCCGCCGCCGCGGCTGACCTTCACCTTGAAGTGGAAGCCGCTGCCCAGGATGTTGGTGCCGAGCAGTCCCTTGGACTCGGCCTGCTTGATGGCGCTCATGACATTCTCGACGGCCATGGGGTACTCATGACGAATATAGACGTAGCCCTCGTGTGAGCCGATGGCGAAAGCGCCGATGATCATGCCTTCCAGCACGCTGTGGGGGTTGCCCTCCATCAGGCTGCGGTCCATGAACGCGCCGGGGTCGCCCTCGTCGCAGTTGCAGATGACGTACTTGATGTCGCCCTCGGCCTCGCGGGTGGACTGCCACTTGTTGCCGGTGGGGAAGCCCCCGCCGCCCCGGCCGCGCAGCCCCGACTTCTTGACCTCGTCGATGACCTGCTCGGGCTTCATCTGGAAGAGCACCTTGGCCAGGGCGGAGTAGCCGCCGATCGCGATGTAGTCCTCTATCGAGGTGGGATCGATCTTGTTGTTGGCATCAAGAAGGAGCCGCTGCTGCTTCTTGTAGAAAGGAACGTCCGTTTCCTTCTCGAACACCTCTTTGGTGTTGGGATCGGTGTACAGGAGCCGCGAGATGGTTCTGCCTTTGACAATGGTCTCGGTGACGATCTCGGGCACATCCTCGATCTTGACGCGCTGGTAGAAAACGCCCTGAGGGTAGATGGTGAGGAGTGCGCCCCTTTCGCAGAATCCGGGGCAGCCGGTAGACCTGATATCGACGCTGTTCTCGAGCTTCTGCTTGGCGATCTCGTTCTTGAAGGCCTGCAGGATATCCACGCAGCCATAGGCCAGACAGCCGGTGCCGACGCAGAGCGCAATGCAGGGCTTCTTCGGGTTCTTCCTGGCGACAATGGATGCCCGCAGAGCTTCCAGCTGCTTGGGTGAATTCAGCCGGCCCGTGGGGTCCTTTTCCTTAGGTCTTTTTCCCATCTCTACTCATATTTGGCCAGCAGCGGGCTGACCTTGTCGCTGCTTATCTGGCCGTGGTATTTGTCATCGATCATGACCATGGGTCCCAGGGCGCAGCAGCCGACACAGTTGACCGTCTCCAGGGTGTATCTCTGGTCCGGCGTGGTCTCGGTCCGCTTCACGCCGAGGTC
>DAIQQD010000051.1:0-11440 GCA_036787015.1 Chloroflexota bacterium | reverse complement strand
ATCCTGGACGCTGGACTGTTTCTGGAGAACCTGATGCTGGCGGCCATGAACTACGGGCTGGGCACCTGCACCCAGATGGCCGTGGTTCTCTATCCGGAGATACTGCGAAAGGCCTTGAACATCCCGGAGTCAAAGCTCATTCTATGTGGCGTAGCCATCGGCTATCCTGATGAGAATGCCCCGGTCAACCGGTTTCGAAGTGAGCGGGAGCCGTTGGATACCTTCGCTACGTGGCACGGGTTTGACTGACCGTGTTCGAATGTCCCAGCTTCGAGGGCTGGGCTATTCAGAGCGTCTCCATCAGTTGTATCAGGACGCCATTCGATCCACGGGGGTTCATGAAGACGAACTTCATCGGCCCTATCGCCGTATTCAGTTTGACGGGAGCGGATGAAGTGAATCGGGCGCCCTTGCTCTTCATGTCCGCCATCACCTGCTCGATGCCGCTGACCTTGAAGGTCATATGCTGCAGCCCTTCGCCGTTTCGTTCAATGAACTTGGCTATTGGCCCGTCGGAGCCCATCGGCTCAATGACCTCAATGAAGAAGTCCCCGACTTTCAAGATGCGATATCTCATGCCAAGAGGCGGGTATGCCACGGCTTCACCGGGCACCAATCCCAGGGCATCGCCCAGAACACTTGCGGTCTTGTCCAGGTCCTTCGTGGCGATGCCGATCTTCATCACGCCTTCGATTCCCATTCACAACCTCTCTAGATCCCGGTCAGCGTCTGCTGGATTCACTCTGGCGGGCATGGCCCATGTCACAGTCACTTGAGGCCTTTCTCCTTTAGCCACTCGTCTGTGCCGACCTGCTTGCGCCGACGCAGGTCGGCCTGCCGTGCCTCAAGCGACTTCCAAGCCTCTTCGTCACTCACGGACGGATCGCGCATTTCCAGGAACACCTTGCACGGAAAGTCCGCACACAACCCGCAGTGCTCAAGGTGGCTGCTGTTCCGGCAGCAATCGTGCAGCGGACAGACCTTGACACCGGATTGCTCAGTTCAAAAGGGCTTCCCTTCCACATATCCACACCCTTTGCATTGCTTGTCCAGCAGTTCGCAGGAACCACAGTATATGCCGCAGACCGGGGCGTGTTTCCTGTCGTATGTCATGTGCAATCCCTCCGCGTCCCTTCTGCTTTATGGAGTGGCAGCCTGGATAGGAATCCCCTATATCTCGTGCCTGCCCTCCAGCGCCCTGGTCATGGTCAGCTCATCGGCGTACTCCAGGTCGCCGCCGAATGGAAGCCCCCTGGCCAGGCGGGTGACCTTGACGCCCAGAGGCGCTATCAGCCGGCTGAGGTACATGGCCGTCGCCTCGCCCTCAAGGTTGGGGTTCGTGGCCAGGATAACCTCTTTCACCGAACCATCCTTGAGGCGCTCAACCAGTCCCTTGATCTTGAGATCATCCGGGCCCACGCCGTCCATCGGGGACAGCACGCCGTGAAGAACATGATATAACCCGCTGTACTTACGGGTGCGTTCCACCGCCAGTATGTCCAGCGGCTTCTCCACCACGCAAATCCGGCTGCGATCCCGACCCTGATCCTGACAGATAGGGCAGGGATCGGCCTCGGTGAAATTCTGGCAAAAGCTGCAAAGCACTACCTTCTCTTTCACCGCCAGAATCGCCTCGGCCAAAGCCTTGGCTTGTTCCTCAGGGATGCGCAGCAGGTAGTAGGCCAAACGCTGCGCGCTCTTGGGTCCGATGCCCGGCAGCTTGTGAAGTTCCTCTATCAGTCTGGACACGGGCTGTGCGGTCGGAACGGAATCAATACCCAAGGCTCGAATTCCTTTACATGCCCGGCAGCTTCAGACCAGCGGTGACTCCGCCCAGGCGCTCCTGGGCCAGTTGCTGCGATTTCTCCATAGCTTCATTGATGGCCGCTAGCACCAGGTCTTCCAGCAGGCTCATATCATTGGTGTCAACAGCTTCCGGAGATATCTTGATGGACTGGAACTTCTGATTGCCAGTGATGACAATCTTCACAGCGCCGCCGCCCGCACTTACCTCCAGGTTGGTGTTGGCCAGCTCCTCCTGGGTCTTGGCCAGCTTCGTCTGCATGTCCTTTATCTGGCGCATCAGGTTCTTGTTCATCATCTCATCTCTTCTCCTTCTGTCGTCGACGAATCCTCAACGACGCTGGTGATCCGGGCTCCATGCTCCAAGGCTGCCTTTACCAGTGGGATATCCTCAACCTTCCGTTTGGGTTTCACTTCCTTTGTCTTGAGCACGCACCGTATCTTGTTGGGGCTGCCGAACTTGTCAGCCAACTTCTTCTCCACCATACGAGTGTACTTGGTGTCCTCAATCTTGTTCTTGTGGAAATCGTGGTAGAAGGCCAAAACCAGCGTGTCACCTTCCACGGCCTCCGGCTCGCAGGCACTCCTCAGAAAAGCGTCCAGGCTGCCGCTGGAGCCCACGCCGCGCAGCGTGTTCACAAAATCGCTCCACTGGCTCTTGACCCGCTCCAGCTCAGGCTGCACCGCTGGCGAACTGGCCGGCTGGGGCTCTTCCGGCTCGGAGACAGGAGCAGCGGCTCTGGCTGGCGCCGCCTCCGGGGCAATGACATCCTTCTTCTCAGGAGTAAGCTCGGAGACAGGAGCGGTCGGCTTCATCGGCATGGCCTTAGCCTTTTGGGGCGCTGCCGGTGGCCGGGCCGTGGCCGGTGCCGTGGCTTCCTTTGGCAGAATGCTCTCCACCAGCGCCAGCTCCAGAGGTAGCGACGAATAATCCCTGGAGCGCAGGTCGATCTGCCCGAACAGCTTCAGGGTCCTGACCACGTCGTCCATGGCCATCCTGTCAGCCAGTTGCTTCACCTCGGCCAGATCATCTGTGGCCAGATCGACCGAGGCCTCTGCCCCGGACTTGGCTAGCAGCACGTTCCGCAGGTATTCCACCAGCCCGCGGTTGAACTGCATGAGATCAAGGCCGTCTGCCACCAGACTGTTGATGGTATCCAGTCCGGCAGCCACGTCTCTGGCCGTGATATGCTCGACCAGTTCCTTCACACGCGAATCGGCGGTGACTCCCAGCGTGTCCTGTACCTGGCTGACGTCGATCTGGCGGCCATAGTAGGCCACCAGTTGCTGCAGCAGGTTCTCAGCGTCACGCAGGCTTCCGGAAACACTCCTCGCGACGAGCTTCAGGGCCTGAGGCTCGACGGCGATGCCTTCCTGCTGGCAGATCAGCGAGAGCTTCGAAACCACGGCGTTGTGGGACAGCCGGCGGAAGTCGAATCGCTGGCAGCGGGACAGGACGGTGGGCAGCAGCTTGTGCGGCTCGGTAGTGGCCAGGACGAAGATGGCATGGGGCGGCGGCTCCTCCAGCGTCTTCAGCAGCGCGTTGGAGGCATCGGTCGTGAGCATGTGGACTTCGTCGATGATGTAGACCTTGTACCGGGCGCTGTTGGGGGCGAACTTCACCCTCTCGCGAAGCTCCCGGATGTCGTCGATGCCGCGGTTGCTGGCTGCATCGATCTCAATCACGTCCAGGGCGCTGCCATTGGTGGTGGCCTGACACAAGCTGCACGCGTTGCAGGGTTCTCCCTTGCCATTCTTCTGGCAGTTCACCGCTTTGGCCAGAATCCGTCCGGTGCTGGTCTTGCCGGTGCCCCTGGGGCCGCAGAACAGGTAGGCATGGGCCACACGGCCGCTCTCCAGGGCATTGAGCAGCGTCTTGGTTATGTGCTCCTGCCCCACCACGTCAGCCAGAGTCTGGGGGCGCCATTTGCGATAGAAAACCTGCGAAGTCATCGCCAATCCTATCCAGTCTGTCCCTGAACCGCGGACAGCACTCTCTGCTCCAGCGATCTCATCTCACGTTCACGCGCCGGCTTGTCATGATCATAGCCCAGGAGGTGCAGCACGCCGTGAACAACCAGCAGGGCCAGTTCATCCTCCACAGCATGGTTTCTTTCCGCCGCCTGTTCAGCAGCCTTGGGGTAAGAGACGATCACCTCGCCCAGATGAACGATCTCGCCGGGCGGCATCACGAACCCAGCAGCAGCGTCGCCGCGTCTGTCCGCCTCAAGTGCGAAAGACAGGACATCAGTCGTCTTATCCTTCCCGCGATACGTCCTGTTTAGCTCACGCACGGTGGCATCATCGGTGATGAGCAGGCTCAACTCTACCTGAGCCTCCACACCATGCGCGCCAAGCGACTCCTTGACCAGACGGCGCAGCCATCTCTTGTCGATGCGCCCCTGGAAATCCCTGTCAATGCGAATCACCAGTCTCACTGTGGAACGATCTCTCTCATCGGATCAACGATCCAGCGCTGCCTGCAGTGCATCCCCCAGCGTCTCGACGGCCACAGCCTCGATACTTGTCGGCACATTCAGACCTTTCAGCGACACCACCGGTCCTAGGCACCGCGTGAACCCCTGCCTCGCGGCATCGGCAATCCGGCGCTCCATCTGTGGGACACCCCTGACCTCGCCACTCAGCCCCAACTCTCCGATCACCACCGTGCCCCGATCCACCTCCTTGTCCCTGAAGCTGGAGGCTATGGCCAAGGCCACCGCCAAGTCGGCGGCCGGCTCACCGGTCTTCAGGCCGCCGACCGCATTGACAATTATATCCTGATTGGACAGCCTCAGCCCAGCCCGCCGGGAAAGCACGGCTGTGATCAGCAGCAACCGGTTGAGATCCACGCCGTTGGCCGTGCGGCGCGGCAAGCCGAAACTGGTGACCGACGTCAGCGCCTGCATCTCCACCAGCAGGGGGCGCGTGCCCTCCAGCGTGGAGGTAACCACCGATCCCACCGCACCTTTGGAACGGTGGGACAGAAAGACCTCTGAGGGGTTGTCCACCTCAACCATGCCCTGTTCTTTCATCTCGAAGATGCCCACTTCGTTCGTCGAGCCAAAGCGGTTCTTGACGCAGCGCAGCAACCGATAGGAACTGAAGGCCTCTCCCTCCAGGTAGAGAACAACATCAACGATGTGCTCCAGGACCTTGGGCCCGGCGATGGCTCCTTCTTTGGTCACATGGCCCACAATGAGCAGAGGGACTGACGCCGGTTTGGCCCACTGCATCAGCCTCAAGGTGCATCCCCGCACCTGGGACATACTGCCGGGCGCCCCCTCCAGATCATTCAGGTAGACGGTTTGAATGGAGTCGATCACCCCCAGAGTCGGTGACACCTCCCCCATTCGCTGCAAGATGACTTCGAGATCCGTCTCCGGCAAAACATACAGCCCATCCCCCTTGATGCTCAGGCGGTCCGCCCGCAACTTGGTCTGGTGCAACGATTCCTCGCCCGAGGCATACACCACTCTACCACCCTGGCCGGAAATCATCGCCGACACTTGAAGCAACAGGGTCGACTTGCCGATCCCTGGATCACCGCTGATAAGAATCAACGAGCCAGGCACAATGCCGCCGCCGAGAACCCGATTCAACTCGCCAAAGGGGAGTGCTACCCGGGGCGCACGTTCAGCGGAGACTTGAGACAGCTCGCAGGCAGCTGATCCTGCACAGGATGGCCCGGTGGCTGGCTTTGGGGCACTGACCGTTGTTTCTACCAGGCTGTTCCAGCTCTGACAGCCCGGGCAGCGTCCTAACCACTTTAGGCTTTCCTTGCCGCATTGCTGGCACACGAAGACCGTTTTGCGGGACTTGTCCACTGTTTGTGTCTTCCCCAAAAGGGGAGCTCCTCTTAGGGCTCCCCTTTCAGCTTGCCACGAGCAATTGGCTTAGCGGATTACGAAGAAGAGGCTGAGGGTTTCGCGCCTGCCGACACCTCGTCCGACTTGTGGTCCAGCTTCACTATGAGGTCGTCACCTTCGCGGTCAAGGCGGATAGTATCGCCCGGCTTGATCTCACCGTGGAGCAGGATATCAGACAGCTTGTCTTCAACCATCGTCTGGATCACCCGCCGCAACGGGCGAGCGCCAAACGCTTCGTCGTAGCCCTTCAGGCTCAGCAATTCCTTCGCACCCTCAGAGACTGCCATACCAACGCCACGCTCAATGAGCTGGGCCTTCACCGGGCGCAGCATCAGATCGACGATCTGCCGGATGTGCTCCTGGGAGAGGTGATGGAATACCACCACACCATCAAGCCGGTTGATGAACTCCGGCCGGAAGGTCTTCTTCAATTCCTCCAGGAGCTTCTCTTTCATCCTCTCGTAGGAACGCAGTCTCGTCTTCCCTTCATCGGTGCGGCTGACAAACCCCATCACCGCGTCTTTCTTGATCAGCTCCGCGCCGATGTTGCTGGTCATGATGACGATGCAGTTCCGGAAGTCCACCTTCCTGCCCTTGGCATCGGTGAGGTGACCGTCATCGAATATCTGTAGCAAGATGTTGAACACATCAGGGTGGGCTTTCTCAATCTCATCGAGAAGGATGGCGCAGTAGGACTTGCGTCTAATGGCTTCGGTCAGTTGCCCGCCTTCATCGTAGCCCACATATCCCGGGGGAGCTCCCACGAGGCGCGCCACGCTGTGCCGCTCCATGAACTCCGACATGTCGAGCCGAATCAAGGCATCCTCGCTGCCAAACATGAACTCGGCCAGCGCCTTGGCCAGCTCTGTCTTCCCGACGCCGGTTGGCCCGAGGAACATGAAGCTGCCTATCGGGCGCCTGGGATCCTTGAGGCCGGTGCGAGCGCGCCGGACGGCCTTGGCTATCGTCGTGATGGCCTCATCTTGTGACACAATCCGCTTGTGCAATTCAACTTCCATGTTCAGAAGGCGCGTGGCTTCATCAACGGCCAGCGTCGGCACCGGAATCCCCGTCCACATGCTGAGCACTTCGGTGACATCGGCTTCGGTTACCTTTGGCCTCTCGCTGCTGATATCGGCCTTCCAGTTGCTCTCCAGTTGCTGCACCTTCTCGGCCAGATGGGCTTCACGGTCGCGCAGCTCCACGGCGTATTCGTACTGCTGCGCGGCAATGGCTGCCTCCTTGTCCCGGCGCACACTCTCCAGGGCCATCTTGGCCTCTTTCAAGCCGATGGGTATAGCCCCCATCTTCAGTCGAACGCGAGACGATGCCTCGTCCATCAGGTCGATGGCCTTGTCCGGCAGGAAGCGGTCGGATATGTACCGCGACGCCAAGCTTGCCGATGCTCTTATGGCATCATCCGTTATGTCCACCTGATGGTGGTCTTCATAGCGCTCCTTAATGCCTCGCAGCATTTCTATGGTCATCTCGACTGAGGGTTCTTCCACCAGGACGGGCTGGAAGCGCCGCTCTAGCGCGGCATCCTTCTCAACGTGCTTCCGATAATCATCGAGGGTGGTGGCACCGATGCACTGCAGCTCTCCCCGGGACAGAAATGGCTTCAGGATATTGGCGGCATCCACAGCGCCTTCAGCGGCACCCGCGCCGATTATGGTGTGCATCTCATCAATGAAGAGCACGCAGTTGCCCGCGCCCTTCAGTTCGTCAATGACCTTCTTCAGCCGCTCTTCGAACTCGCCGCGATACTTCGTACCTGCAACGAGCGAACCCATGTCCATCGTCACCAGCCGCTTGCCTTGCAGAGTGTGAGGCACCTCACCAGCTGCTATGCGATGGGCCAACGCTTCCACTATCGCGACCTTCCCCACGCCAGGTTCTCCGATAAGGACCGGGTTGTTCTTCGTGCGTCTGGAGAGTATCTGAATTACGCGCTGGATTTCCTTATGCCGCCCGATGACCGGGTCCAGCTTGCCAGCCCGAGCCATGGCGGTCAGATCCAGGCCCAATTGATCCAGAGTGGGTGTCTTGCTGGTGCTGCGAGGAGCCTGCTGTGACTGCATGGCACCTTGGTTGAGGACACGGGTAGTCTCGGCGCGCGCCCTCTCTAAGCTAACCCCCAGGCTTTCCAGCACACCACCGGCTACACCTTCACCCTCGCGCAGCAATCCGAGCAGCAAGTGCTCCGTGCCAACATAGCTATGGTTCAGACGGCGGGCTTCGTCGACGGCAAGCTCGATGACCTTCTTTGCTCTCGGCGTCAGCCCGACTTCTGCTGATGTCGTCTTCCCACCGCGGCCGATAATGAACTCCACCGCTGAGCGGACCTTGTTGAGGTCAACATCAAGGTTTTGGAGCACTTTGGCTGCCACGCCATCGGTCTCTCGCACCAGTCCAAGCAGTATGTGCTCAGTACCGATGTAGTTGTGGTTGAACCTCTGCGCTTCTTCCTGAGCGTAGGTCAGGGCGCGGCGTGCTCTTTCAGAGAACTTCTCGAACCTGCTTGCCATTCCTACCTCACCCGCTCCCAATATAGCATAACGAAGAGCAAAAGGAAAGCGATTTATGCGTCGACTTCGCTCGTGACATCAGAGTGGCCCTCTCTTGTTTTCCGATTATAGCCAGCCTGTCAAGTTTTCCCTTCCGGCAATGCTGACTCTGCCTCACGCTCCGCTCAAGTTATCCGGACGGCCCATGGGGTGCTGCTCGGGACGGCGGAATGCCGCTGCGGCGCACCACCGGGCCAACTGCGCTCTCACGTGTCCCTTCCTGATCGACTCTGAGTTCAGACGGCCGCTGGACCTGCCTGAACGTTGCTTTTTCCGGCGCGACGCAATACACTAAGATGGCGCGGAGGATCGATAGTTCGGGAACGGCAAGGAGGTCTGAGTCAGTTGGCGAAGTTGGGAAATGTGGAGCGAAGACGGGTGCGCAACAAGTCGGTGCGCAGCGCCGTCAAGACTAGCCTCATCAAAGCAGAGAAGCTCATCTCCAAGAAGGAAGCAGAGGCAACGAGCGCAGAAATGGTCCAGGTAGTGAGCATCTTGGACAGGGCAGCTAAGAAGAGAGTCATACATCCCAATCAGGCTGCCAGGCGCAAGTCGCGCCTCATGAAGAAGCTCAACCGGACAAAGGAAGGCTAGGGCCAGGGTTTGCCTCAGGCCGTCCCAGAGCATGAAGCGTTCGGCGGCCGATTGACAAGGTAGGCTGCCAGTGTTATCATCTTAGTTGCTCCTGATTGACAGGCCGCACGGCTTGTCCTAGAATAGCAGATTGTTTGCTATTCGAGTCACCAGCACATTAAAAAGTGAATAGTGGCGTTTTGTTGACTAACTAATGGTATTGCTCTTGGTGGAAAGGTCAAGCTACTAAGGGCACGTGGTGGATGCCTCGGTGTACAGGGCCGAAGAAGGGCGTGGCGAGACTGCGATAAGCCTCGGGGAGCTGTCTAGCAAGCTTAGCCGGGGATTCCCGAATTGGACAACCTGCCCAGGCAAAACTTGGGCACTCTTGGCTGAACACATAGGCCAAGGTGAGGGAACCAGGGGAACTGAAACATCTTAGTACCCTGAGGAAGAGAAATCAACAGAGATTCCCCTAGTAGTGGCGAACGAACGGGGATCAGCCTAAACTCTAGAGGAAGATTGGTCTTGGAGCTTATGCCTCTAGGGGGTTGCAAGGCATAGCAGCCTGATCCAAGTCAGGCACAGAGTAAGAAACCTCGACTCTAGCCGAAAGTCCCTGGAAAGGGCTACTCAAGAAGGTGATAGTCCCGTAGGCGAAAGTGTTGAGGCTCTGGTTATGTCCTTGAGTACCGCGGGACACGTGGAATCCCGCGGGAAGCTGGGGGGACCATCCTCCAAGGCTAAATACCCTAACAACCGATAGTGAACTAGTACCGTGAGGGAAAGGTGAAAAGCACCCCGGGAGGGGAGTGAAATAGAACCTGAAACCATGTGCCTACAAGCGGTCAGAGCCTGCCGCAAGGCGGGTGATGGCGTGCCTATTGAAGAATGAACCGGCGAGTTGATCTACGTCGCTCGGTTAAGCGACTGGAGTTGCGGAGCCAAAGCGAAAGCGAGTCCGAATAGGGCGTTGTGACTTGTTCACAGGTGGCGTGGATCAGACGCGAATCCGTGTGAGCTACCCATGGCCAAGGTGAAGCGGGAGTGAAATCTCGTGGAGGCCTGAACGGGTCAGAGTGGCAAATCTGTCCGATGAGCTGTGGGTAGGGGTGATATGCCAAACGAACTCGGAGATAGCTCGTTCTCCCCGAAATGTATTGAGGTACAGCCTCAGGGATTGAGCTATGGAGGTAGGGCACTGGATGGGCTAGGGGGAGAGTATCTTACCAAACTCAACCAAACCACCAATGCCATAGCTTGTACCCTGGGAGTGAGACTGTGGGGGCTAAGCTTCACAGTCGAGAGGGAAATAGCCCAGACCATCAGCTAAGGTCCCTGAGATAGGCTAAGTGGGAAAGGAAGTGGAGTTGCTCAGACAGCCAGGATGTTGACTTAGAAGCAGCCATCATCTAAGGAGTGCGTAACAGCTCACTGGTCGAGTGATTCTGCGCCGACAATCCAACGGGGCTCAAGCCTATCACCGAAGCTATGGAATTCGCCGCAAGGCGGATTGGTAGGGGAGCGTTCTCTTCGCAGCGAAGCTCTGACGTGAGTCAGGGTGGAGCGTAGAGAAGTGAGAATGCCGGTATGAGTAGCGTTAAGGTGTGTGAAAAACACATCCACCGAAAGCCTGAGGTTTCCTATGCAACGTTAATCGGCGTAGGGTTAGTCGGGCCTAAGTTGAGGCCGAAAGGCGTAAGCGATGGACAGCTGGTTAATATTCCAGCACCGCTTGTCTCGTTAGGCTACTGGTGACACAGGAAGGTAAGTTGAGCGTACCTATTGGACATGGTGCGTTCCTTCGACTCTGTCGGAGGGGAAGTTGAGGGGAGACCCGAGGCGACTCAACTGATCCTAGGCTGTCAAGAAAAGCCCAGTAGTTTGTGGCAAGCGTCCGTACTTAAACCGACACTGGTAGGCAAGGGCAAGTACCCTAAGGTGGACGAGACAACCCTCGTTAAGGAACTCGGCAAGTTGACCCCGTAACTTAGGGATAAGGGGGCCCCACTTTGTGGGGCGCAGAGAAAAGGCCCAGGCGGCTGTTTAACTAAAACACAGGTCTCTGCCAAAGCGTAAGCTGAGGTATAGGGGCTGATACCTGCCCAGCGCCGGAAGGTTAAGGGGAGGGGTTAGAAGATCTTCGGAAAATCGAAGCCCTGAACCGAAGCCCCGGTAAGCGGCGGCCGTAACTATAACGGTCCTAAGGTAGCGAAATCCCTTGTCGGGTAAGTTCCGACCTGCACGAAAGGTGTAACGACCCGGGCGCTGTCTCAACGAGGGGCTCGGTGAAATTGAAGTACGCGTGAAGATGCGCGTTACCCGCGACGGGACAAAAAGACCCCGTGGAGCTTTACTATAATTTGGCACTGGATTAGGACTTGGCATGTGTAGGATAGGTGGGAGGCTGGGAAGCTCCGACGCTAGTCGGGGTGGAGCCAACGGTGAAATACCACTCTTGTTGAGTTTTGGTTCTAACCCTAGTGCAAGCTAGGGGACAGTGCCAGGTGGGTAGTTTGACTGGGGCGGTCGCCTCCCAAAAGGTAACGGAGGCGCCCAAAGGTTCCCTCAAGCTGGATGGAAATCAGCTGTTGAGTGTATTGGCATAAGGGAGCTTGACTGCGAGAC
>DAIQQD010000050.1:5557-11468 GCA_036787015.1 Chloroflexota bacterium | reverse complement strand
GTCATTCCCGCGAAAGCGGGAATCCAGAAGACGAACCTGGTGCAGACCGCCAATGCCAGCATTTTAGCAGACGTCTTGCATGGCGCAAAGTCCGCCTTTGCCTCCGGACTGAGGTTCGGCGACACTATGGTCATGGAGCATCGATGAATCGATCGAAGGTAGCCCTGGTAAGGTGCGAAACATACGATCCCAGCCCTGTGGTTCCTTGCCTGCCCCCTGATCGGGACATCTCGGGTGAAAGGGGATCACATCTTCACGCCAGGTGCCTTCTGATGAACGGGGACTTCATCATCTTCCTAATCATCTTGTAGCCGATCCAAATCACCACCACGAGACACAAGATTGGAAGCAGGATGGCCAACACCGTGACCAAGATTGCCCCGACAAGTTCCATGGTGGAGACCACGGAGTTTGCCATACCACCTGTTGTACCTGATGATCCTGCACGCAAGACAACGGTGCCAACTTGAACGATTCCAGCAACCCCACCACCCGCGATAATGACCATCGGCCATTTCAGAAATGGTGAGACGTCTCCAAACACAGAGGCTGTTAGGATTATGCCCGCAACCACGGCTGCTGGCGTGGTTAGAGCATCCATCATGTTGTCAACCCATGGAATGTAGTATGTGGCGACCTCAAGTACGGTTGCCGTGCCGAAGGCAATCAGCGCTGGCCATGTGCCCATCCACTCGAATCCAGGAAATAGGGTTAGGTGGCCAGTAAGAGCCGCGATACTCACCCCCAGCATCGGCACAAATATGCGAAACCCACACGCGGCGCTGAGTCCAATACCGATGATAAGACCAAGAACCGTTTCCACCTGTCCTGTCCTCTAGTTGTCAGCCAGCTTGACTATCAGAACGATCACCAGACTGACCACCAGGAGACCGACCAGAGCCGCAATAAGGCAGCCGATCGCGACGACAATGGCAGCGACCAAGCATGCTGGTCGCCATCTTGATCCCTTGGATGAGCCCGGTTCCACTGCGCTACGCGCTTTCTCACGGCACTCAGCCATGACTTCCTTGGGGATCATCCTGATTGCCAGAGCCGTGCCGAGACGAGCGATGACTATGTCATCCAGAACGCCAATGACCGGTATGAAATCTGGGATTGGGTCGATGGGGCTCACGACAAGAGCAACGACGCTGGCCAAAAGAAGCTTGGCATACCAGGGCGTCCTGGGGTCGCGGCAGGCCAGATAGAGGGCGTAGATCTCCGCCCAGAGCGATCTGCCTTGCCATGTGAGATTCTTGATCGGCTCCATAGCCTGAGCATGGCCTCTGTGTATGCTTGATCTCAGGTTGCTCGGTCGTCGTTGCGTGCTGTTGCCTTGTTAGGTCTGCGAGGTTTCTGCTGTCAATGCGATATCATTGCTTTGATAATAGGGCAAACGCTGCTCGGGATCACGGCGCCAATGACAGTTACTCACTTCCCTTTGCCTCAATACTCGTTTTCAACCCCCTCGGTTCCCCATTATTGGGGGATTGTGATTAACGCAGAGGGGCTTCGCCCCTCTGCACGCCCCATATCCGATGTCTTCATCCTTCGTGGTGCTGTTGGACTCAGGACAAGTGCGCCTATCCCGGACTCCTGTTGTAGAACCCCAAGCTGTCCTCTCTTGCCTAGCAGTCGTCACTTCTGACAGGAAAAGTGAAGGGGGCCAAAAGCAGCCCCTTTCTCTGCGAAGGGCAGAATCCCTACTTGGGGCCATTCACTGCATCAGCCATCAGTCTGGCAACGACAAAGCAGACTACTGAGAACGCGCATATGCTGGCTCCAACTATGATCAATGGAGTGATGGAGGTCACCACCCCAAGTGCCACCAGAAGCCCGCCCACAAGCATGATCACACCGGCCGTGACACACCCGCCCAGTGTTACGATACAGCCGAGGAACTTCTGTCCTTTCCTCACACTCTTCATTACCCCTCCCTTTCCTGTTTAGGATTCGCACACGCTTCCCGTCTCCGCAAACCCAGGACCTATCACCGCAATCGTATCGAGCGACTTCGATCCCCGATTCTTCGGTGACTACTCCCCCATAGTACCTCAGATATCATATGTCTGTCACACCAGAAGACACCAATCACCTTGATGAGCCTCAGGTTGTCGCCCTTCGCAGAGTCGGGTGACCTTCCCAGCCTTGCGATCGACGTTCGGTCGGTTTCCGGACAAGTGGAACACAGTAACCATATCCATTTGCCCTTACGGCCACGAGGCCACTGATGCCAGCATTGTAGCAGACGTTCTGCGCGGGGCAAAGTCCGGCTTTGCTTCCGGACTGAGGTTCGGCGATACTATGGTCATGGAGCATCGATGAATCGGTCGAAAGTAGCTCTGATAAGGTGCGAGACCTACGACCCCGACACCGTGTACCAGGCCGTCCGTAGGGGCTTAGACCTCATCGGCGGTATCTCTAGCCTGGTGAAATCCGGCGAGCGAATTGTGATGAAGCCGAATGTCCTCTACGGCACCAATCCAGAGAAGGGCGTCTCGACCCACCCATCGGTCTTCCGGGCCGTGGGTAAACTGCTCCAGGAATCCAGCGCGCGGGTTGCCTACGGCGACTCCCCCAGCTTCGCTGGAGCTGAGGGCCACATGAAAAGAGCCGGGCTGAAGCAATTGGCCGACGAGATGGGCATCGAGTTGGCCGATTTCGACAAGGGCAGGACTGTCAGCCACAAGGAATCACTTCTGATCAAGAGCTTCGTGATAGCCAACGGCGTGCTCGACTCGGATGGTATGGTCAACCTCCCCAAGCTGAAGACCCATCCCCTAGTCAGACTCACCGGTGCGGTGAAGAACCAGTTCGGCTGCGTGCCCGGCCTGCTGAAGAGCCAGTATCACGTCAAGCTGGCCGACCCATATGATTTCGCCGCGATGCTGGTGGACCTGAATACGCTGGCCAGGCCCCGCTTCTGCGTCATGGATGGCGTTGTGGCGATGGAGGGCAACGGGCCCAGAAGCGGGAAGCTGCGGAAGCTCAATGTCCTGCTGTTCTCCACCGATCCGGTGGCGCTGGACGCCACGGCCTGCCGGATCATCAACGTCGACCCGGAAGTGGTGCCGACATCGACGCTGGGCGAGAAGGCCGGGCTGGGGGTATATCACAGCGAGGACATAGAACTGGTCGGCGACAGCCTGGAGTCATTCCTCTGCCGCGATTTCGACGTCATTCGCACCCCTCAGGAACACTGCAGCCAGAACAGAGTCAAGGCCTTCATCAAGAACCGGACGTGCGAAAGGCCGGTCATCGACGGGGCGAAATGCACTAGTTGCGGCATGTGCGTCAAGATGTGCCCCGTCGACCCGAAGGCTCTTGACTGGCGAAAGGGCGACCAGAAGAAGCCTCCCGCCCACAACTATGACCGCTGCATCCGCTGCTACTGCTGCCAGGAAGCCTGCCCGGAGGGCGCCATCTCGGCCCAGAGCACGGTGCTGGGCCGGCTTTTCTTCCGGAACTGACAGGCGGCTCCATCATCGCCATCAAGACAGGCCTCCAACTCCACTTCAGCCGGAGCGTGAAAGGGCATGATGACGCATGGTCTTCTTCAACCCCTTGATCCCCCATTCTTGGGGGACTACGAATAAACGCAGAGGGGCTTTGCCCCTCTGCACGCCCCATGATCTGTCATTTCCGCGGAGTCGCAGGGGTGCCCAACGTTCCTCGCGAAGGCCCATTTGCTTTTCTTGGAGTCCAAGGTATAATAGCGCCCATGAAAGTTGTTCTGGTCAGGGATGTGCCCAGGGTGGGCAAGGCAGGGGATGTGAAAGAGGTGGCTGACGGCTACGCCAGGAACTTCCTGTTGAGGCGGAAACTGGCTCTGCCGGCCACACCGGTGGCTCTAAAGGATGTCGAGGCACGGCTGCGAAAGGAAGTGCAGGAAGAGCAGCGCCATGTTGACGAGCTCACCAAGTTGGCTCAGCAACTGGAAGGACTTGTCCTCACCTTCAGCATAAAGGCCAAGGCCGTGGAAGGCGAGCGCCTTTATGGTTCCATCAGGGACAACCAGATCGCCGAGGAACTGATGCGTTTGACCGGGGCGGCCATCGATCGTGCCATGGTGATACTGGAGGCCCCCATCCGCACCCTGGGAACCCACGAGCTCACCGTGAGGTTGAGCAAGGACTTGACTCCCAAGGTCAAGGTAGTTGTTGCCAGGGAGGAATAGTGGCAGAAAACGGCAAACTGCCACCTCACAACGTGGAGGCCGAAGAGGCAGTTCTCGGCTCGTTGCTGGTTGACCCGGACTCCATCATTGAAACCGCCATCTTCCTGAAGCCCGAGGCGTTCTACCGGGAGAAGAACCTGTGGGTCTATGAGGCCTGCCTGGCACTCAACGATCGCGGCGAAGCCATCAACCAGATCACGGTGACCCAGGAGCTGGCGACGCAGGGGAGGCTGGAGGCAGTGGGCGGGGCCGGATTTATGAGCCTGTTGGTAGAGAGACTGCCCACGTCTCTTCACATCGAGCACTATGCTCATATTGTTCACCGTCTGTATGTGATGCGGAAGCTGATTTCTGCCGCGGGACAGATCGCCGCCATCGGGTATGAGGCGGAGGCCGATCTTGATTCGGCACTCAACAGAGCTGAAGATGCTCTCTTTGGGGTACGTCGGCACGAAAGCCCGCGCTATTTCGTGCACATTCGCCCAGTGTTGGAGCAGTACTGGGAACAGGGTGGCTTGGCCAGCGCACACCTTGAAGAGGCGGGGAGAATCCCACATGTGGACACCGGCTTCCCCGCCGTGGATGAGCTGCTGGGAGGAATGCAGCGCTCCGACATGATCATTCTGGCCGCCAGGCCCAGCCTGGGCAAGTCGAGCCTGGCCCTGGGCATCGCCCGCAATGCCGCCCTGGAACAAGGGGCCCAGGTGGCCATATTCAGCCTGGAAATGTCCAAGGAGCAGTTGGTCCAGCGCCTGCTGTCCATGGAGGCGGAGGTGGACTCCAAGCGCGTCCGGCTCAGGCAGTACACGCCATTGCAGGAGAAACGGGTTATGGATGCCACCGGAAAGCTCTCCGGTCTCCCCATTTACATCGACGACTCGCCGGCCTCGCGGGTGGTGGAGATGCGCAGCAAGGCCCGCCGGCTGCACCAGGAGCGCGGCATCGATCTCATCATTGT
Source organism: Chloroflexota bacterium (assembly GCA_036787015.1). Lineage (GTDB taxonomy): Bacteria > Chloroflexota > Dehalococcoidia > UBA2247 > RBG-13-53-26 > JAFGCL01. Next base: position 6,333 of record DAIQQD010000050.1, on the reverse strand, counting down.
CGACTACCTGCAGTTGATCCGGGGGGACGGCCGGTCCGAGAACAAGGTCCAGGAGATCAGCGACATATCGCGGTCGCTGAAGGCTCTGGCCCGGGAGATGGAGTGCCCGGTGCTGGCAGTGTCCCAGTTGAGCCGCGCTGTCGAGCAGCGCCCCAGCCATCAGCCCATGCTCTCTGACTTGAGGGAAAGCGGCAGCATCGAGCAGGACGCGGACGTCGTCATGTTTATCTACCGGGATGACGTCTATATCAAGAAAGACGAGTGGGACCGGATGAACCCGGAGACGCCCTATCCGGAGGGCATTGCCAATATCATTGTCGCCAAGCACCGGAACGGACCCCAGGGCCAGCGCAACCTGAGATTTCGCCAGGAAATCACCCGGTTTGAGAATTGCCCCGTGGAGGCCGAGATTGAACAGGCAGCCCTTCCCCGGTTTTCCGGCTAGGTCCAACCAGACGCCACTTCCGGACCTTTTCTTCAGCAAGCTCCTCCCCGAGACGGACAGCTTGGCTGAACTGAAGGTGCTGCTGCACATCTTCTGGCGGCTGTATCGCAAGAGGGGCATTCAGAGATTCGTTACCCACGATGAACTGGCGGCTGATGATGTCCTGATGCAGGGCCTTGGTGAGTTCGGAGACCCGGCGGAAGCGCTGCGGGAGGCGTTGAAATCCGCTGTGGATCACTGCGCACTCCTGCACGGAACGGTGGAGAAGGGCGGCCAACCGCAGGACCTCTACTTCATTAACAACGAAGCCAGCAAGGAGTCCCTGGCCAAA
>DAIQQD010000050.1:3549-5457 GCA_036787015.1 Chloroflexota bacterium | reverse complement strand
GAAAAAGGGAGCCCCCGGCCGCTACCTCAAAGGCAAGTACGGATACCTCGTCCGCCGGTGAACCCGGGGAGGAGAAGCCGGCCTGCCCGCGCTGCAGGGGGATAGGATTTGTGCACCCCCGGCTGGGGAACGGCCAACCGGACTATAGCCGGCTGGTGCCCTGCCGGTGTGCCCATGAGAAGCTAGAGGACAGCCGCCTCCAGCGGCTGCAGTCGCACAGCAACCTGGGATCGCTGACGCGGCTGACTTTCGAGAACCTGGTGCCGCAGGGCAAGAGCGACGACCCGGCCAACCAGGAGAGATTCATGCGCGCCTACCGGGCGGCCACCGCGTTTGCCGCCAAACCCGAGGGTTGGCTGGTTTTCACCGGGCCGAGCGGCTCCGGCAAGACCCATCTGGCCGCGGCCATCGCCAACCAGCGCCTGGCAGAGGGCCACCGGGCCATATTCGAAGGGATTCCGGACCTGCTCGACCATTTGCGCTCCACGTTCTCGCCCAACAGCGACGTCTCCTACGACGAGCTGTTTCTGGAATTACAGGGGACCCCGCTGCTGGTGCTGGACGATTTGGGCGTTCAGAGCAGCACGCCCTGGGCCGAAGAGAAGCTCTTCCAACTCATCAATCAGCGCTACGTGGCCAAGCTGCCGACGGTGATCAACGTGGCTGCCGGCGTCTCCCTGGACGATCTCGAAGAGAAATGGCGCACCCGCCTGGCCGATCCCGGCCTGGCCCAGGTGTACCAGTTGGAGGCCAGGCAGCGGTCCCTGCTGGACTGCTCCGGCACCATGAACCTGGATCTTATCAAGAGCATGACCTTCGATACCTTCGACCCGAAAAGGATCAATCTGCCCCCCGAGCAGCGGCACAACCTGGAGCAGGCTTACCGGATAGCGCGCGGCTTTGCCGAGGCGCCCGACGGCTGGCTGATTCTCCAGGGGGAGTACGGCTGCGGCAAGACGCACCTGGCGGCTTCCATCGCCAACTACCGCCTGCAGAATGGGCACCCGGTGTGCTTTGTCATCGTGCCGGACTTCCTGGACCACCTGCGGTCCACTTTCGCGCCGGACAGCAAGGTGACCTATGACGAGCTGTTTGAGCGGGTGAAGAACACGCCGCTGCTGATCCTGGATGACTACGGGGAGCACAGCACCACACCGTGGGCGCAGGAGAAGCTGTACCAGCTCATCAACCACCGCTACAACGCCCGCCTGCCTATGGTGGTCACCATGTCCTGCTCGCTGGACGAGATCGAAACGCGGGTGGGTTCACGGCTGGCGGACCCCCGCATCAGCCTGGTCTACCTCATCATGGCGCCAGACTACCGTGCCGACCGTTCCGTGGCCAGGAATGTGACGCCGCCGCGCCCCGCGCCCCGGCGAAACAAGGGGCGGAACAGCGGCGACAACGGGAAGTCGTAGGCAGCGCCTCAGAAGTCAATGCAGGCCACGAGGTCAATCACTGAAGGAGATTCATGAGAATAGTTCTGGCACGTTTGTCGCGCATTCTAGTCTCGGCAATCGTACTGGCCAGCCTGCTGACGCTGTCCGTCGGCTGTTCGGGAGAGGCCGGCAGTTCAGCAGTTGTCTTCCCGGACCCCAAGCTTGAGGCCGCGATAAGAGAGGCAATAGGAAAGCCTTCGGGGGACATCAAGCAGTCTGATCTTGATGACCTCACCGAGTTCTATGCTGACGATAGGGGCATTGTCGATCTTGCCGGTCTGGAATATTGCACCGGTTTGACGGTCCTGGCCCTTGTGGAGAACCAGATAGGCGACATCTCACCGCTTTCAGGCCTCCCCAGCCTGGACTTGCTGGGCCTTAGCTCGAACCGGATAAGCGACCTGTCTCCCCTTTCGAACCTCATGAGCCTCAGGACCGTGTTCCTTGAGGATAACCGGATAAGCGACCT
>DAIQQD010000050.1:0-3449 GCA_036787015.1 Chloroflexota bacterium | reverse complement strand
CGACATCGAGCCCCTGGCTAGCAACCCGGGGATGGCAGACGCAGACATAGTCAGCTTGAGCAACAATCCGTTGAACAGCAACTCCGTTAACGCCTGCATCCCGGCGCTGGAAGGAAGAGGGGTTATAGTGAACTGGGCTGATCTCACCCGCGCTCCGTGGGTGACGACAGCCGACGCCAGCAGTATCGCCACCAACTCAGCCAGGCTCAACGGCGAACTGAGGTGGCTGGGCACAGCCAGCAGCGTCACAGCGTACTTTGCCTGGGGGACCACCTCGGGAGGACCCTATGCCAACAAGACCACCGGCCAGGAGATGACCAGCACCGGGGCTTTCTACTTTGACCTTGAAGCCCTTCATCCTGGGGTTACCTACTACTACCAGGCCCGTGCAACAGGAGACGAAGACTCCTACTCAACAGATGAGAGCAGTTTCACCACCGGGTGAGGAAACGTACGGCGGGCAGAGTCTCCCTGCATGATCACTAGGACGAAACCCGCCAACAAGGAAACGTTCCGGCTTTCGCTCCGCTCCATCCGCCCTACAACTACCATAACACCTGGAAGCTGGACACCGTGCCCATTGATGGCCAACTGAGCCAATAGCCCTCACACTCAAAGACCGATTCACCGAGATACTCCTGATCCAACTGCAGGTTGACTGTCCTATCCAGCGGGCAACCAGATCCACCCTCGTCCCCTGTGTCGTCTATGTACACTATCCCCCTGTCCGTGGTGTTGAAGGCATTCAGCGCATGGCCTGTTTCCTGTCCGGCAAAATCCAACGTGACGTATGCCGTCCTGATGCCGGCTGTCTCTGCATTGTTATGCAGCATCTCGGCAAAGTCCGCGCATACGAATGTTGAGTCGTTGTAGGTCAGTTGGTCTGTCGCGTCCTGCATCAAGAACTGCCTCAACTCCTCCCAACTCGGGTCTTTGGCCGCCGGGTTGTTGACTAGCTCTATGTATCCACCGTCCGCACCCACTACTCTGGTGTTAGGCGCGGTCTCCACAAACTCACGCAGTGTCTCACCCATCGGTCCCCTCCAGAGAGGGCTGGCAGAGTAGGTTCCCCGGAAGGTCGAGAATTCCCGCTCTCCATCCACATACCTCACTGCCCAAATACCGTAGTAGTACCTGATGCCGTACTGGAGGCTCTTATGAACAAAAACGGCCTCAGATCCCTCATAGATCAGCGTGCCGTCTGTTGGAGAGGCCGGGTATCCCGCCTCACTGTAGACTACCCAGACGCTGTCGTCGCTGTTCCTCTTATCCCATGACAGGTGGACTTCCATTGCTCCGCCCGTGGCTTTGAAACTGGTTGGGGTCTGGAAGGGGGCGGGCTGGAGGTATCTGTAGACTGCCAGCCCTCCTACAGCGATCAAGAGCAGCACAGCGACCACAAGCAGAACACTCATTGTGCCTGGAAACCAGCGCGAAGTTGCTCTTCTCCACCAAGGTGCCGCACTCTGTTTCGCTTGGCTGTCGCCACTCTGCTCGGACGGTTCAGCGCTGCGCCCTGCGGCATTGCCGGCGTTGTAGAGGGTGATCTTAGCGCCACATGCTGAGCACGAATCAGCCCACTCTACTTTGGCTCCGCACTTGGGACAGAACGTATAGGCCATCAGCAATCGCCTCACCAAGTCGAAGGTGCGGAGACACGGCGGTTCTCCGCCTGTTCGCCCTCGGGCAAGCGCACCTCAGGCAGGCACGCCCGGGTGTCGAGAGAACACGCACCTGCAACAACGTGGCAAGGTCGGGTCTGACGATATCACCATCGAACGGTGACGTCAAACCCGATCGGGAAGAGGCTCGCTATCAATCAACTTCAGATTCATCTGAACGTGCAGTACAGCGAAGATCGCGATGCAGTATCACCCCTACCTGCAACCTCATCCATGCTTCACCGCGCCGTTCCGAGAGTGTAGGATGGGTAGAGTTGCCTTTCGCTTACATCAGGGATGAAATCCGCCCTACAGCTCCGACCATCTCAAGATGCTACCTTAATCCTGTTGAATCCCCATTCCGACGCTCTGGGGTCATCGCAGACAATTGTCCCGGTGACTTCATCTGTGGCCGTATCAATGACGCTGATCTTGCCATCAACACAGGCTACATAGAGCTTCCCCGTGGACTCTGAATACGCCATGTGCTGGGGACCTGGACTGACATCGATGGTCTTGATCACTTGATCCGTGTTTGCATCCACAACGGAGACAACACCCTTACCGACTTCCAGTGCACCTGTCCAAGTCGAGCCCAGAAAACTGGCCACGTAGACCTTCTGCCCTGCTCTCACCATGTGGAGGACGTCATGAGGCACGGTGATCGTGCCCAGCAGTCTACCAGAAGGAAACTCCAGTACACCAAGTGGTCGAATGGTGCTCGAGGTCGCTGGCCACTCGCTCGGTTCCATGGGGGCATACATCTTCAATGCCGTCGCGAAGACTAAGGTCTCGAACTCGAAGTCGGTGTGAAGCGTAATTGGCGTCCCAACAAGCTCTCCTGTCATCTCACCACACTCGATGAGAGTATAGCCGCCGTACTTCCTCATTACATCGGCTATCCCGATGAAATATCTCCCTTCTGGGTGATACAAGACCTCTGCAGCGACGCTGCTGAAGTACAGCGTGTCAACAAGACCCATGCGGTTCATGTCTATTACGTCACAGGCATACTCTGTTGATCCGGATGGCAGATACGGATGTTCCACGATGGCAAGTCCGCTGGGCAGGCTGTATATCCTTCGCGGACCGCGGGACACCGTGATCTCCGTTACTATTCTCCCCGTACCAGGATCCACCACTCGTACTATGTTTGAGGCGCTCAGGCCCCTTTGAGAGACAGACACAAAAAGGGCTCCAGAGGGACCGATGGCGAAATCCTCTACGTACTCATCGTCAGTGCATATTCGTTGTATCCCGACTGCTTCGGATTTCTCCAAGTCAAGGACGACAACAGATTTGTGTATGTATGCCAAGGCATATCCCACATACTGAGGGAGCTCAATGGACGCATTTCCAAAATCCGGGGGCGTCTGGCTGCCGTTTCCGCATCCCGGTGCAGCGGCAAGGGGAAACAGGGACAAGACGAACCACAATGCCAGAATGAGTCGGGGCAATTTGACTTTCCCCCTCTCGTGTAGCGTTCCTTATGGTCTCAAGGCAGCGTGCGGTCTGGGCCCCGAAACGGGTGCCCAGACCATGTTCGATGCGGCTCAACGTTCAAATCTCTAGTCGCTGCAAGTGACTGTGTCCGTTCTCCAAGAGGCCCAGAGCGCATCCGGAGCCACAGCACCGAAATCCAGTCCATCCGGCACGCCGTCGATGTCCAGCTTAAAGTACCATGGCGAGGGATGGTAGTAAGCCGCCCAGCACAACTGGCTGCAGTAGAAGGCGTCGGTTCGCCATTTGTCTACGAAGATCCAGTTGTAGGGCTTGCCCAGTTGCTTG
>DAIQQD010000247.1:0-3179 GCA_036787015.1 Chloroflexota bacterium | reverse complement strand
TATTGTGTTGCCTCTGTTTGCCTATGGTGCTGTCTCCAGCCGCAATCAAGAGGTCCATTGCCTGCAAGCAAGTCCCAGCACCATACAAAGTGGCCGCCCGAGGTCGTATCTTGAGAATAGCGTCATCTGCATTTCTTGTCGTTTCCCGAGAGTGAGGGACAACGGGAGTTGAAGAGGAGTGGCCTCACTGGAAACCAATGCTGGAGTCATGGCTGGGACAGCGCGCCGGCGTGCCATGGAGCATCCATTTTCCATGTGATCGCTCAGCACATCTGGCTACGGCGACCGAGGGAAAAGGTTTTTGACACCCAAACAGCCTGTGCGGTAAAGTTTACTTATCAAATCAACGAAAGGAGGGCCTACCTGCTATAAGAAGCACCCGGGCAACCAATGCTCCGGGGCAGAAGGAGGATACAGCATATGACGATGTGGGAAAGAGAGAGGATGACATCCCCACGACCGGCATCGCCGTTGTACTGGAGACTCAGCCCGACCGTCTACCACCTGTTGGGTTCAAAGTGCTCCGACTGCGGCCACATAACCTATCCGCAGACCAAGATCTGTCACAAGTGCGGCAGTTTCAACCAGAAGGATTATCAGCTTCCCAAGACGGGAAAGGTGCACACCTTCTGCATCAACTGGACACCACCACCCGGCCTGGAGCCACCCACCGTCAACGTCATTGTTGACCTGGATGGAGGTGGCCGGTATGTGGGCCTGCTCACTGAAGTCTCCAACCCGGATGAGGTGAAGATCGGCACCAAGGTTCAGATGGTGTTCCGAAGAGTGGTTAATGACAGCGGGCTGGATTTCTACGGCTACAAGTTCAGACTGGTAGAGGAGGCCTAGCATGAGCATCAGAGGCAAGGTAGCCATCATCGGCGTAGGCATGATCCCGTTCGGGGAGCTCTTCCACAAGGGCCTCGAGAACATGATACAGGAAGCCTTCATGAAGTGCGTGAAGAGCGTCGACAAGGGGTTCGATCCTAAGGACATCAAGGCGGCCTGGTTTGGTCAATGGAGCGGCGGAGGCATGATCGGGCAGGGGTCGCGTGAGGGCACGACCCTGGGCACCGTCCTGGGACTCCGCGGCATTCCCATCAGCCGGCTGGAGAACGGTTGCCCCACGGGCAATGACGTTTTCCGGAACGCCGTACTGGGCGTTGCTTCCGGAGCCTACGATGTCGTTCTGGCCCTGGGCGCGGAGAAGATGAGAGACAAGCCCGGAGTGGAGTCATTGATAGCGGCCGGAGGAGCCGCCGGAGGCGGCATCCTGGGCCTGCACCCCTCCTGGATGCTGGGCATGGGCGGCCCTGTTCTGCAGGCCCTCTACGCCACCAGGCAGATGCACCAGTTGGGCTACACCATGGAGGACTACGCCAGGGTAGCCGTGAAGAACCATCACAACGGCGTGGCCTGCCCGTATGCCGAGTACCGCTTCGAGGTCACGGTCGAGAGGGTGTTGAACAGCCCGGTAATCTGCTGGCCGCTGCACTTGCTGGACTGCTGTCCGCAGACCGACGGCGCCGCCTGCGCCGTAGTCTGCCGCGCTGACCTGGCTAAGAAGTACACCGATAAGCCGATATACGTATTGGGAACCGCCACAGGCGTGGACTATAAGGACATGTGGGACAAGGAGAACTTCATCGAGATGCCGGCCACCATATTCGCCGCCAGGGATGCTCTGGCCATGGCCGGAATCAAGGCAGCCGACATTGACCTGGCTGAGGTTCACGACTGTTTCACCAACACCGAGCTGATGAACATCGAGGACATCGGCTTCTGTAAGAAGGGCGAGGCCGCCAAACTCCTTAAGGAAGGCTACTGGGCCCGGGAAGGCGATGGCAAACCCATCAATCCCAGTGGAGGATTGAAGTCACATGGACATCCGATCGCAGCCACAGGGCTGGGACAGATAGCCGAGAACTTCTGGCAACTGCGGCAGGAGATGGAGCCGGTGAGGCAGGTCAAGCTGAAGAAGGGCATCGCTCTGAGCCACAACGTCGGCGGCAACGGATTCGGTGCTTCCTCCATCAATATCATCGGTCGTGAGCCGTAAGGAGGGAATGATGAGCGGAATCATTGGATACGGAGTATACGTCCCCAAGTACAGAATAAAGCAGCAGGACATTGGTATTCCCTGGGGCAGCTTTGGGATGGGTGAGAAGGCCGTCTGCGGCTGGGATGAGGACATAGTGAGCATGGCCGCCGAGGCCGTGGACAATGCCATGAAGAACTCCGGTGTTAAGGCCGCGGATGTCGGCGCCCTCTACATGGCCACAGCTTCCTCGCACATGGTTGAGATGCACCTTTCCCCCATTCTGGCCGAGCTCCTGGGCCTGTCACCCCAGGCCTCCGTGCTGGACTTTGCCGGCAGCGTCAATGCAGTCGGCACAGCGCTATCGCAGTGCATGATGGCCATAGAGGCCAAGAGGATAAAGTGCGGTATCGTGGTGGGAACCGAGAACAGGATGGTGGGACCGGGATCAGATGCCGAGGTTAGCTTCGGCGCCGCGGCCGTGGCCATGGTCATCGGCACCGAGGGCACGATAGCCGACATCGAAGGTGTGGAGTCATACCGGACCCTGTTCATGGACCGGTGGAGAAACGCGAAGGACCCCTGGGTCAGCAACCTCTTTGACCAACGCTTCTGGCGGGACGACGGGTATGCCAAGCACATTGGAGAGGCCACCAAGGCACTTATGGCCAAGATCAAGAAGAGCGCGGCTGACTACAAGCTGGCCATACTCCCGCAGACGGACGGCAGAACACCGACCGCGGCAGGGAAGGCGCTGGGCATCAAGAACGTATTCCCCGACCTCACAGGCGTCATCGGCGATGTGGGCGGAGTGTCGCCTTTCCTGTGCCTGGCAGGCGCTCTGGAATCAGCCAAGCCGGGTGACCGGATGCTGGTCGCCTCCTATGGCTCCGGCACCGCCACCGCTTTCAGCATCGTGGCGAAAGAGGGCATTGAGGCGAAGAAGGGCAAGACCAAGAACCTCGAGAAGTACATCGCTCAGAAGGCCTACGTTGACTATCCGGCCTACCTGAGGCTGTCGGGCAACATCAGGCGAGTTCCGTACTAGAGCCACGCAATTCCGCGACCAGCGTGTGCGCGAGCCGAGTCGCCAAGGCGACTCGGCTCGCCTGTTTTCCGTGCCAACCGTGCTGATTGGCCT
>DAIQQD010000049.1:0-11537 GCA_036787015.1 Chloroflexota bacterium | reverse complement strand
AACTCCTGACGAACCTCAGCCCAGTCCTCCCTTACCCCTTCAGCCCCAGATGGTCCCCAGGGGCGTCTGTCAAGCGATAATGGCCTCATGCTGTCCGCGTGAACTGATCCCGGCATAGTGGCATATCCCGCGGTAGAGGTCTTCACGGTCGAGGACGCGCTTGACCTGGACCGGAGTAAACGCCTTCCCCCTGGTGGTGGTGTAGCCTATACCGTTGAGCAGTTCCGCTATCTTCCGGAGGGATACACCCGGCCACTCCTGACGGATGGTGAACACCCGCTTGACCGTCTCGACCTTCTCTGTATCAACCTCTAGGGCCTTCGCGCCTCTGGTGGCCTTGTACCCCATCGCAGCCGCTCCGCCGGCATACCCGCCCCGACTGGCCTTCTGCTTATGACCTCCGGATAGCCGCTCGGTTATCCTAGCCTTCTCGAACTGGGCGAAGGCCCCGATGATCTGCCGGAATAGGACGTTCGCCGGGTCCTGACCGCAGAATGGCTCGGAGGCGGATAGGATCTCAACATCGGCCTTCAGTAGTTCCTTCTCGATCCACAACTGCATCATCAGGTCACGCGATAGGCGGTCCATCTTGGCTATCAACATTCCCTGGAACTCGCCGGCCGCGCCGTGGCTGATAAGGTCCATCAACCCGGGCCGGTCGAGGGTGCCACCACTGATACCCTCATCCGAGAACCAGGCGACGATCTCATGCCCTTCTCGCCTCGCGTAGCTCTCTATATCGGCCCGTTGAGTGGCCAACCCATAGCGATTTCCTCGCCAACCTGCCCATCCGTCGATACTCTGAGATACCCCGCTGTCTTCATTCCATCCATCCTTCCTTCGTTCTGTCGTCAGAACAATCCCTCACGGTGTAACGAAAACTGTGATTTGTGTTATCTCAAGCCTCTTTCAGATGATAACTGGACGGCTTTCGCTCACCTGTCACGTTAGGCTGCCACACCGTATACGGGAGAATAATGTGACATTATCTATGGCTTCTGTGAGCGTCCGGTTATCCAGCCGATCTATCATCGGTACCGATGCTGTGTTTCCACAGTACCTATTCGTCGTGATGGAGGTCATGCCATGTCAACCACGTCAAGACCCAGCCGCAAGAGCCAGTTGGTTGTCTTTGGGGCGCCGAACACACCGCGCGGCGGCGCACAGAAAGGCAATCCATCAACATCCAGGAAATCGACTGTGGCGGAAACGGAGCGTGAGGTCCTTCTCCAGGTGATACCGGACCAGGTGTTTCGCTTGAAGGCGAAACCGGACGGGTCCATTTCGGTGAGGGATGGCCGTACCCGCGCCCAAGTCGCCAGCGATGGGTTGGCGGCTTCCTCCGCCGAGCCCGTCAAGGAGGACCAGGCGCTCGGCCCGGCAAAGAGCCTGGGTGAGGAGTTGGCATGCCGAGGCAAACAGCTGATAGATGGCTTCCTGACAACGGGTGACATGCAGACCCTGGAATTCGACGTTGATTGTGGTGGGCGGACCACCCACTACCAGGTTCGGGCAGCCGCATGCGGCCCTTGGGAACTCCTGGCGGTGGTGACGGACATCACGGCCCGCAAAGAGGCGGAGTCCAGCATTGCCAGGTCACTCAGCGAAGTGGCGCGCTTGAATGAAGTCCTGCAGAACGAGGCTTCCCTGCACGCCGAGGATGAGCAGATCCTGGACAATGCCTTCGCCAAACTGGGCAAGCTCCTGGAAGACACCATCGGGGCGATACAGATGATCGTCCAGATGAAGGACCCTCCCACGGCTCATCATCAGGCACGAGTGTGCAAGCTTGCCTGCGCCATAGGCCGGGAGATGGGTTTGGAGAAGGGGCAAGTCGACACGATCGGCCTGGCAGCCCTGCTTCATGATCTTGGCAAGGTGTTCATCCCTGATGAAACCCTCAACAAGCCGGGCAAATTGACCGAAGCTGAGTACGCAGCGATAAAGGATTCTGCCGAGACGGAATTCCAGATACTGAAGACCATCGATCTTTTCTATCCCATCGCCGATATTGTGCACCAGCATCATGAAAGGCTTAACGGCGCCGGCTATCCGCTCGGCCTCAAGGGCGAGCATATCCTGCTGGAGGCGCGCATAATCGGAATAGCAGACGTGGTTGAGGCGATGGTCTCTGATCGTCCTTACCGGCTGGCACTGACATTGGAGGAAGCCCTGGGTGAGATCGAATCGGGAAGGGGGACCCTGTACGACCCTCCTGCTGTTGACGCCTGCGTCAAGCTATTCAGAGAGGGCAGGTTCGAATTTGAGCGGGCAGAGGCCAATGCGCCCCAAGAGGCAGCCTATTCGGGAGCCTAGAGTGCGGCCCCTCGACATCGGCGGCACCTCTCCGAGCTTCACGGGCTTGCGAACGCGATTGCCATCTGCCACCGAAGTCTGTCTTGGTCCGTATTCATGAGGCCAAAGTCGATGCAATCAAGCAATGTGATCGAAGAACACCCTTTGGGTCTTTCCCGACGTACCCAAGCAGAGGTTGGGTGCGGCAATGGCGTCTGAGGTTTCCGCCATTGCCGGTGAATGAGATACACGAAGGAGCATCCGGGCACTGAGGTCGTGGGCCATCGTGTTTCAGTCCTAGGGCAGAGAGATGCAATTTGACTACAGCGCGAAAAATGCGGCTTACGTAAGGCAACATGGCCGTTGCGCGAAGTGCGGCAAGCACCTGAACATGATCTATGAAGACAGACGGGGGTACGAGGAGGCTTGGACGGCGCATGATCTGGTGCCGCTGGATGAGGGTGGAACCAATAAGCCTCACAACTGCGTCATACTTTGCATCACTGATCCCGACTGCCATCTCAGTTTCGCTCACGCGGGTGATCTCCACGCGCGGGTCTTTCTGACCCAGTTCTCCTTCCCAAACTTCGTATTCAGGAACAAAGGGGGAGAGGTGGATTCGGAGGAAATTCCAGTCGAGACGCCGCCTGCGAGAGAAACCAACTCATCCGTCGTCCCATACCGGGTGCCACGAACCACAAACGGACCCTGGACGACTCCAAGCGGCGCCGCAGCCGTCCATCCCTTGACTCGCCGAGCCGTTCGCTCATGACAGCCGACCACGCTGCTACCCAGCGTCACCGCGCTCAGACACCCTCCTGAGGATGTCCCAGAAGGCTCCGCGGTATCCCTGGCGAATCGCCTCCACCAGACATCTGTTATCGTTATAGTTATAGTTCATGTCTCCGGCCTGCGGCGGCTTCATGAAGAGGAACCGCTGGTCGCTGTCTATCAGCTTCTCCAAATACTGCGGCACATCGTCGCCCAACTCTGCCGAGAGATAGAACAGCGGGCTGAAGAGGCGTTCGTTGTCCGCAACGGCTCCGTGGAGGTTGCTGTTGGATTCCAAGGGACCCGACTGCAGAACCAACTCAGCCAGGCGCGTGCCCGGGAAGACGCGAATCCCCAAGGCCGCGCCGACGCGGTCCGGCGACATCTGTTTCAGAGCATGAATCGTCTTGCTCAGGCTCTCCTTCGTTTCTCCCGGCCCACCCAAGAGGAGGTCGTACATGAAGACCAAGCCCTGCTCGTGACAAGCCGCTGCCGTGTGCCGCAGGCCCTGGACATCGAAATCACGTCCCAGTATCCGCAGGACTTCATCGTCAGCGCTGTCCACACCAAAGTTGATGCCCCGGCAGCCTGCTTTGCGGTACAGCGCTGCCGTGTCGCCGTCAAAAGGCGCCGGGCTGGCATAGGCATACCAGCCTAGCTTCTCTCCAAGACCCTTCCGTATCATCTCGCGGCAGACGTCGTCGGCATGTGATGCGGGCAGGTTGAACTCGGCGTCGCAGAAATGAAGACAATCGATTCCCTGACCGAGCAGGGCTTCCATTTCAGCAACCACGCTCTGCGGTGAGCGGCAACGCGACCGGCGCCCCTTGCTTTGCGCGTCCACGCAATAGATACAGGCCCCGGAGCAGCCGCGCTTGCTCTCGATGCTCCCCATGCCGCCCTCGGCAAAATAGCGCCTATTGTCTACCGCTGACCGGGCCGGCACCTCGCCGCCGTCCAGACCCCTCCACCCAGGGGCATTCCGCCTGAACCCCGCCGCGTCGCGATAGACCAGGCCAGGGACCGAAGTGTAGTCTTCTCCGGCAGCCAGCTTCTGCACGAGCGAAGAGAGCGAGTCTTCGCCATCGCCGACAATGCCCAGGTCGAGGCCGCAATATCCCAGGACATCCTCGGGCATGATGGAGAAGCCCGACCCGCCGACGACAATGGGAGCATCTGTCTTGCTGCCCAAGCGGTCTGCGACTTCCTTGAAGCCGGGGAGGAAGAACTCCCGGCTGGCGAAGGTGGTGTCGTCAATGTTCCGCAGCGTCACGCCTACGGCAGCTACCCTGCTGTGAGCGAAATAGTCATCGATCGCCGTTTTCCAGTCCTGGCTGAGGCAAAGGTCCAGTACGTCTGCCTGTATGCCCCGGTTGGCGAGAGCATGCGCCAAATAGTCCAGGGCAATCGGGGTCACCGGCGGCTTCATGCGATTCGGATTGACCAGCAGGATTCTCTGGGTCATGGACAGACGCTCATTCCTGTCGGAGGTGCTCAGCTATCGCAATTCCTTCTCCCGCTCGGCTTTCTCCAGGGCATCTAGAAACCGGTTGGGGGCGCGGGGCCGGGTTTCCCGGTGCGGGACGACGGGCGGCTTCCGGGGAGGAGGCTGCTTCTGAGAGGGTGCAGTCGGCTGCTTCGCTGCCTGCAGGTCCTGGCGCATGGAAAGCGAGATGCGGTGTCGCTCCTTGTCCACCTCTAGCACGGTGACAGTGACTATCTGCTGCACCTTGACCGCATCGGTCGGCGTGCGCACGAAGTTGTCCGAAAGCTGGCTGACATGCACCAAGCCATCCTGGTGCACGCCGATGTCTACAAAAGCTCCGAAGTTGGTGACGTTGGTGACGATCCCGGGCAGCTTCATGCCCGGCTGCAGGTCGTCGATCTTGTTGACGCCATCGGCGAAGGCGAAGGGCTCGAACTCGACGCGCGGGTCGCGCCCCGGCTTGGCCAGTTCGTCCAGGATGTCGGTCAATGTGGGCAACCCCACGGTCTCCGACACATACCTGTTTGGATCGATCTTGCCGCGCACTTCGCGACTGCGAATGAGGTCTGCGACGGAACAGCCCAGGTCAGCAGCCATGCGGTCCACGATAGCGTAGCTCTCCGGATGAACGGCACTTCGGTCCAGAGGGTTCTCAGCATCCCGGATGCGCAGGAAGCCGGCGGACTGCTCGAAGGCCTTGGGGCCCAGCCGGGATACGTTCCTTAGCTCCTGGCGGCTCTTGAACGGGCCTTTCTCGTTCCGGTAGGCGATAATGTTCTTGGCCAGACCCGGGCCGAGTCCGGAAACGTATGTCAGCAGTTCCTTGCTGGCCGTGTTTACTTCCACACCCACCCCATTCACGCAGCTCATGACCACGTCATCCAGGCTGCTCCTCAGCTTGGCCGGCTCGACGTCGTGCTGGTATTGGCCAACGCCGATGGACTTCGGATCGATCTTCACCAGTTCCGCGAGCGGGTCCATCAGACGGCGACCGATGGACACGGATCCGCGCACCGTCACGTCCTGGTCAGGGAATTCCTCGCGGGCCACGTCTGAAGCCGAGTAGATGGAAGCGCCGCTCTCATTGACCATGACAACGGGGATCGGTTTGGGCAGATCGAGGGCTCGTACTACTGCCTCTGTCTCGCGGCTCGCCGTCCCATTGCCGATGGCGATAGCCTCGATCAAGAAGCGCGCGACCAGTTCCAGGAGGGCCTTGCCGCCTTCAGCCGCCAGCTTCTCGGACTGTGTCAGAAAGACGGTGGTGTGGTGCAGCAGCTTGCCTTGCCGGTCCAGGCAGACTACCTTGCAGCCGGTACGGTAGCCGGGATCGAGGGCCAGCACTGCCTTCTGTCCCAGCGGAGACGCCATCAGGCACTCCCGCAGGTTTCGCGCAAACACGCGAATGGCCTCGTCGTCGGCCCTTTCCTTGGCTTCCCTCCGGATGTCGGTCTCCATCGAAGGCGCTAGCAGCCTCCCGTAGCTGTCCCGAACCGCCTCGGAGACTTGGGCCGAGGCCGGGCCTTCCCCTCTAACGTGGCGCTGATCGAGCAGTGAGAGCGCCGTCTCCTCTCCCGGCCTGATAGTCAGTTTCAGAAATCCTTCGGCCTCCCCGCGTAGCATAGCCAGCACGCGATGGCCCGCGGCCCTGGCCACCGGCTCCTGCCAGTCGAAGTAGTCCCGGTACTTGGCGCCCTCTTTCTCCTTATCCTTGGTTACCTTCGACTGGAGCAGGCCCTCGCGGGCAAACAGGTGCCGCATCATGCCGCGAGTCTCGGCATCCTCGTTCACCCATTCAGCAATGATATCGTGGGCCCCGGTGAGGGCGTCTTCGACGGTAGCCACCCCGAGTTCCTGATTGACAAAAGTTTCGGCTTCCTTGACGGGATCGGCAGACGCATCCTGGGCATAGAGCGTCTTGGCCAGAGGATCCAGCCCCTTCTCGCGGGCTATCGTGGCCCGGGTGCGCCGCTTGGGGCGGAAGGGTAGGTAGACGTCCTCCAGAATGGACATGGTCTGCGCCTCTGCAACGGCTGTTTTCAGGCCGTCGGTGAGTACCCCTCGCTCCTCAAGGGATTTCAGGATCGCCTCCCGGCGTTTATCCAGTTCGGCCAACTGGGCCAGGCGATCGCGCACAGTGGTGATGGCTACCTCATCCAGTGATCCGGTCAGTTCCTTGCGGTAGCGCGCAATGAAGGGAACGGTGGCCCCTTCAGCCAGAAGCGACTCCACCGCCCGGACCCGGTTCTGGGCAATGCCCAGTTCAGTGGCTATGCCGGCGCAGTAGGCTTCAGTCATGGCGCTGTCTCCTCTTGTGAGGCCCGGAGCCGGCACATGCTGTCTATCGTGTGACTCGGTGCCATACAGACTGCTTCATTCTACGATCATTGTGCTCAACGGGCAATGCGGTCGCCCTATTGATATCCGATGTGGAAGCTGAGGCGCGCCGGCCTAGCTGGGGTTGAACAGAACCACCACGACGTCGCCATCCTGCACCTCATAGGTTCGGCCTTCCACCCGTTGCCTACCGACTTTGGCCACCGCGGCCTCGCTCCCCAGTTCGATGAGGTCATCGCACCGAATGACTTCCATGCGGATGAAGCCCTCTTCCATGTCCGTATGGATCTTGCCTGCTGCCACCGGCGCTTTGTCTCCCTGGTGGCAAGTCCAGACGTGGACCTCTTTCTCTCCCGCGGTGAAGAAATTCACCAACCCCAGCATGCGGTTGCCCGCTCTCAGCAGGCGCTCCATGGAAGACTCCTCGAGTCCCAGCGCAGCCAGAAACTCCGGCTGATCCGCCGTATCGAGGCGGCTGATCTCAGCTTCGTCCCGCCCGCATACAGGCACCGTTTCCGCACCTTCACCGTTGGCAATGCCCCGGAGCGCTTTCATATGTCTGTTGCTGATGTCCTCCATAGACTTGATGTTCGCCACATAGAGAACGGGCTTCAGCGAGACCAGATTGCACTCCCTGATGTTGGCGAATTCTTCTGGGGTCAGGTTCTGGCGGCGCGCCGGGATGCCCTCGTCCAATGCGTCCTTCACCTTCTGGCAGTCGGCTACTTGCCGGGCCACGTCGGCATCCGTGCGGGCCTTCTTGGCCAGGCGATTGATCTTGTTGTCGAGCGTCTGGCTGTCCGCCACCATCATTTCCAGGTCGATGGTTTCCACATCGCGCGCCGGGTCAATAGTGGTGTAAGCAAAGGGAACACTCTCGTCCTCGAAGCAGCGCACAACATGGAGCAGCGCGTCAACGTCTTTGAGGTATGCGAGCAGCTTGGCCCCCCGGCCATCACCGGCCGTAGATCCTGAAGTCAGGCCGGGGATGTCCACCACTTCGAGACTGGCCGACGTTATCTTGGGAGGCTGATAGATGCTGGCCAAGGCCTCGATGCGCCGGTCGGGAATGGCCACAACCGCCCGGTTCATCTCTGACCCATTGTAGCTGGCCGCGCCGGCAGCCGTTATGGCGTTGAAGATGGTGGTCTTGCCACAGGAGGGCAGGCCTACCAGCCCGCATTTGAGTGCCGTTCCGGGTTCCTTTCAGCGATCAGGCAAGCGTGGACAGGTGAAGTGCCATCGGCTTGCGCCGTCGAATTCTCGTTCCAACGAAAATATTGTAACTGATTCGGCGGCACTACTCAAAGCAGACCGGATACCTATATGTCCAAGCCGATGCGGTATCCATCAGCCATGGCTTCCGCTATACCTCTAGGCTCCACGCAGTCTCCGGCGCAGTACACCGTATGGACGGCGCGCCGCAGCCCTTGCATGAGGGTCTGGTTCGGCTTCCCCCCGGCAGCGACCACTACTGTGTCAAAGGCAAGCTTGACCTCCTCACCCGACTTTGCAGTGATCACGAGGCTGCCCCCAGCAAACTCCCGGCACTGCACACCTGTCAAAACGGACACCTTCATGTTCGCCATCCGGGCCAGAAGCATCTTCCTCAAGGCCAACGGCATGACGCCAGCGACCTCATCCAACATTTCTACAATGGTCACATTCTTGTGCTGCATGGCAAGGTACTCGGCCGTCTCGCAGCCCACCAACCCGCCACCGATGACGACCACAGTGTCACCCACTTTGGCCCCGTTGAGGACTTCCTTGGCCGTCAGCACACCCACGCCATCAATCCCGTTGATTTGCGGCACACCGGTGACCACACCCGCGGCCAGCACAGCGACCTCGGGTTTTGCATCTGCGATCAGTCGCTGGTCGACCTCTACACCCAGCCTGACGTCGACGCTCCTCTTGGCCATCTGGCGGCTCAGGTAGTCGAGAAAGGGCTTCATGTTGTCCTTATGCGGCGGGATCACGGCCTCCAGCAACTGGCCACCCAGCCTGTCCTGCTTGTCATAGAGGGTGACATGGTGCCCTCGCAAGGCGGCCACCCTGCCGGCTTCCATTCCTGCGGGTCCGCCGCCGATGACGATCACCTTCTTTGCTCTCTCGGGCGGCTTGACTTCATATGCATGCTCCCTGCCTACGGCACCGTTGACCGAACACATGATGCCTATACCCTTCACGGTCTGGTTGTCTATGCAGCGCAGGCAGCCGATGCACGGCCTGATCTCATCCAGCCTGCCGTCCGCAGCCTTCAGGGGCAGCTCCGGGTCAGCGATGAGCGCCTTCCCCATGGCGATCAAGTCTGCCTGCCCGTCTTGCAGCGCCTTCTCTCCTAGTTCCGGTGTGATCCGGGCAGCGGCGATGATGGGAATCCTTACGGCCTTCTTGAGCCCGTCCATGAAGGGAAGAAGACCGCCAGGGGCTTCCGCAGTTGACGGCGGCAGGCGAGGGATGATGCCCCACAGCATGGCGGCTATCTCCAGGGCATCCGCTCCGGCCTCTTCGGCGATGCGAGCAACCTGCTGGGCCTCTTCCAGCGTGATGCCAGCACCGGGGCCTAGCTCCATGGCGCTGATCTTACACAGCAGTGGATAGTCATGGCCCACGGCCGACCTGACGGCCTGAACTATCTCCGTGAGGAATCTGGCCCGGTTCGCCAAGCTTCCTCCGTATTCGTCTCGGCGCACATTTGCTGTTGAGGACAGGAACTGCGCCACCAAATAGTACCCCGTGCTGTGGATTTCCACTCCGTCAAACCCGGCTCTCTTGGCCCTCTCGGCCGCTCTGGCGAACTTGCGCACCAGCTCCTCGATCTCAGCAATCGTGAGTTCCCTGGGCATCTCGCCCTCATAGCCCACCTGGGTGCCATAGGGCATGGGAATCGGCGAAGGGGCGACCGGTTGAATGCCGGTGATCGATGACTTGGTCCCCCTGCCTCCATGCTGAAGCTGCAGCACAGTCCTGGCGCCATGCCGGTGGATGGTCTCCGCCAGCCGGCTCAAACCGGGTATGAATTTGTCGTCGTCTATCGCCAACTGGTACGCGGTGGTCTTCCCGCCAGGAGCATCGACGCAAGTCGTCTCCACAACAATCAGGCCGACACCGCCCTTGGCCCGTTCCCGGTAGTAGCATACGATTTCCTCCGTGACGTGACCGTCGGGGGTTCCCATGTTCGTCCCCATCGGCGGCATCACGATGCGGTTCTTGATCTCCATCTTCCCGATCCGCGTCGGTTCAAACAACCTCTTGAGCTGTGGCCTAGCGTTCAACTGTGCACCTCATCAGGTTCTCATGCCGAAGCACTTCCGGCTGCGCTCACTCGATCAGCGTGTTTTCTCGAAGTGCCTCGACGTATGCATATTTTATATGCTGGCTGGCCCACTTTTCCAGCCGGGGAGTGCACAGTCTGCGTTAGGGAGGTGGACTGATGCTAGGAGCCGTAATCCTGAACAGGACTCCCATTTCGACGTGGACACTCTGCAAAAGATGTGGGGCGAATAGCCCGCTTGCTCTAAGAAGGTGTGGCCCTGCCTGCCCTGTAGTAAGGCGACTGGCTCAACATCCACCAGCGAACCAGCGGCGATAAGACGCGCAAGGCATACCTCGCTGGGCCCAGGGACGCCGCGATCTCCTTGGTGAAGTCGGCAAACGAGTGCCGCTGGTAATGCAGGAGCCTCTGGCTCTCCGCGGTGTCGATCCAGTCCGAAAAGGCGCATGCCGTGGTGGCGAAGGCTCTGTCCGGCAGACGTCCGATACCCATAGCCTCCATCATCTGCCCGACGAAATCCCGGAAGTACATCTGGCTGCTGTGTCCACCACCGATAAGGAGTGTCTTGCCCCACACCTGGTCATTAGTCACCGCGTTGGCCACCGCCAAGCCCACGTCATCGGGATGAACGAATTCGGTCCGCTGTCCAGGAGGAGTGTCGAACATCTTGGGAGTGAAGCCCCCTAGCGACTTGGGCGGGACCATCGCCAAACGAAAGATGCACCAATCGAACCCTGACTCCTTCACCATGCTCTCGCATGTCACCTTGTGGCTGTTGTAGTTGTCCATCGGCTGCACCGGATCGGACGCCGTTCTAGGAGGGAGCTTGTGCTGACAGGCGCCATACACGCTGAAGGAAGAAATGAAGACCATCTTGGGTAACGGGGCAACTCCCTTCATCGCTTCGAGCAGGTTTGTGGTGCCGCCGACGTTGACCGCCTGTGCCAGGTCGGGATGCTCATCGCTTGCCGGGGGCAAGATGAAAGCCACATGAACGACTGCGTCTTGACCCTGCACCGCGGTCGCGACGTCGCCTGCCTGGCGTAGGTCTCCCCATACAAAGTCCACCTTGCTGGTGAGCTTCTGCGCCTGCTTCCAGTTGGCATGCGTCTTCAGGTCAAGACACCTCACTTCGTGCTTCTGTTGCAGCAGCTCCGCGAGGCAACTTCGTCCAACGTTGCCTAGTCCGCCGGTCACCAGGACCTTCATGGTAGTACCTCTATTCCCGTCATCCTTGTCAGCCGCTCCGCGCAAGCGGACCATGGCCTTCGCCAGGGCCGCCTGACCATGGTCCGGGAGTTCTTTGGTTACTTCTCCGAGACTCTCTCGTCGATGAGAAAGGTGCGTGTCTTGTCCCTGGCCATGAACCTC
>DAIQQD010000246.1:0-3212 GCA_036787015.1 Chloroflexota bacterium | reverse complement strand
TTGGGGCCGCCGCCGACGATGATCATGTCAAACTTCTGGGCCATTTCCCCTCCTTCTCCTTGCTTGGGTCTTGGTTCGCCAATCCGAACACTCAGCCCGCGACATTATAGCCAACCCGCAGGCCGTATTTCCAGTGCTGAGAAGACCGCCTTCCAGCGTCTAATGTCCTCCTACGTCTATAGCGCGCGGGGCTTAAATGACTCCCGCATCTTGTTGGTACACCAGCGGGTCCACTGAACCAGCGACTGCGGTTCTTCCTTGCCCTTCTCTTCCCACGGCTTGGGCAGATTCAGGTCTTTGGCAATCGTCTTGTAACAGTTGTAGCCTGCCTCGCAGCTGGCATTGCCGCCTATCCACCAGTAGCCGCCGGTGCAGAACAGGTTCTTCACGGGAGTCCGGTGGTTGGCGAGCTCGGGTGTAGGTCTATTGGGCCCATTCTGCCAGTGTGTCTTGTCGATTCCCGCGAAATTCCCGTGAGGCGCGAGGTTCTTCAGCCTCAGGTTGTCGTACGGGCTGTTGGAGTCAACCCCGATGACATTGTCCCAGGTCATGTTGGGAGCGTGCTTCTGCCATATCTTCAGGAGATCGTCGGCATAGTCGTTCTTCACCTTCAGCCACTCCGCCTCGGTCAGGTCGGTGGCTCTCGGCCCTTGCATTTCGCACTGCGCCGTGTGCTTGCCCTCGGGTGCATAAGAAGCGTCGGCCAGGCTGTGACACCATACCACGGGGTTGTAGTGCTCCATGGGCGGGAACTTGCCCATCCTGGCGTAGTTGCACTCGATAGAGATGTGTTCGATATTGGCCTCGTTGGTCAGGCCCAGCCATTCACACCGATTGATGTCCGGATTGAAGGAAGCCGACTTGTACTTCGGGGCCTCGTGGAGGGCGAAGGTGTACCACATCAGGTTACCGATGTTCCTGGTAGACAGGTTGTCGATGCGACGGGCTATCTTCTCGCCAATGACATCCCTGCCCATCAGCTCGACCAGCTGCCAGGCGCTCAAGCCGGCGCTGACCACGATCTTCCGGGCCTTGATCTGGCTGCCGTCAACCAGGCGGATGCCGGTGCACTGGCCGTTCTCGATGATGGCCTTGGCCACCTCAGCGTGAGTGAAGAACTTGACGCCACTCTGTACCAGGATTTGGTGGCAGGCGTGGGCTATCTGGTGCGTACCACCCCTGGCATAGCCGTGCGTAGCCATGGTCATGGCCATGCCGAGAGCAGTGGCTCCGAGCTGCGGGTCATCTGGATTCGTCACGTAGGATACCGTGGCCCTCATCATCGTGTACAGTAGTTCCTGGCTGTCGAACCACTCCTGTCCCGCCCGCTTGGGGCTGGCCGCCAGTATCATAGAGTCCGGATCTATGCCCGCCTCAAGCAGCTTGGGGTACACCGCAATCTGACGGTTGAGGAACTCCGGCTGTGTCTGCCAGTCATGGGGATTCAACAACGTGTCCAGGGTTATGGACTGGAACTCGTCAGTGTTCCAGAGCTTCCAGAACCTGAGCCAGGTTTCGGCATCCTTCTGCGAGAACCTGGCGATCTCTTTGGCTGTCTTCTCCTGTGTGGGATCTTCCTTCTCGCTGTAGATGCAGAGACAGTTGTTACTGTTCAGGAACACGCTGCCCATCCCCACCGGATACTGGTCCACCTGCCCGCCATACTCCCAGAATTCGGGAAAGTCGCGGTAGAGAGGTGCGTAATACCAGGGCAGCAGAAGGTTGGCGTGGGGATTGCCACGGAACCCCGGCGCCGCTGATTCCTCGGTGGCCAGGCCGCCGCCGATCTCATGCCTTCTCTCAAATATGCCGACGCTCATGCCGGCATATCTGGACAGGTACATAGCGAGCATGAGCGCCTTGTTCCCACCACCACAGACGACCGCATCGAAGGTAAGGTCAGCCATTGAAGCTCCTTTCGGGGGCGCACCGCCTCGCGGTGCGCCCTACTGTATGCTATTCGGAATCTACCCTGCTTAAGCTATCTTTACGACGGTCTTGACAGCTTCGCTCTTGTCAAGGGCGGAGTAAGCCTCGTTCACCTGGCTCAGCTTGAAAGTGTGGCTTATCATCTTGTCCAGCGGGATCTTCCCCTGCATATACATATCCACGAATCTCGGTACGTCGACCGAATGTATGATGTCACCCTGAACCGTGCCCACAATACACTTGCCCAGCAGAAACTCGAACGGGGCGATAGTGAGCATCTCAATCAGGGGAGCCATTCCCGCTACCACCAGTTTGCCCCCATTGCGGATGGAACCGAAGGCCTGCATCATGACCGCGGCTTTCCCCACTGCCTCGACCGCATAGTCCGCTCCCCCACCGGTCAATTCCTTGACTTTGGCGACGGGGTCCTCCACACCGGACTTGACCACATAGTCAGCCCCAAGCTCCTTGGCCACCGCCAACTTCCGATCGGATCTTGAGACGGCGATGATCTTCCCGGCTCCGGCCAACTTGGCGCCCATGATGGCACTAAGGCCTACTCCCCCACTGCCATACACCACTATGCTTTCACCCGGCCTTATCCCAGTCGTGTTCATAGCAGCGCCCATTCCGGTCGTGACGCCGCATCCCATGATGCAAATCTTGTCAAGAGGAGCGTCTTCTCTTACCTTCACGACAGACCGCTCCTTGACCACGGCATACTCCGCCATGGCAGCCAGGCCAAATACATGGTTTATGGGCTTCCCGTCCTTGCGCAGACGTGTTGCCCCATAAGTTCCCGGGAGACAGGCCATCATCATGACGGGCAGGTTCTCCACACATTGGGTGGGCTTCCCTTGAGCACACATGGGGCACTTCCCGCACGAGTATGAAACCATCATCAGCACATGATCACCAGGCTTGACCGAGGTCACCCGCGGTCCCACCTTCTCCACAATGCCCGCGCCTTCGTGACCCATCACGATGGGCATAGGAGCTGGCATATCGCCTTTCATGAAGGTCAGATCGCTGTGGCAGACGCCACAGGCGACTATCTTGACCTTGATCTCGTCGTCTTGAGGATCCTCCAGTTGCACCTCATCCACGACTAGGGGCTTGCCCACTTCATACTGTACAGCTGCTTTCATGAATTCACCCTCCCTATTACGATTTCTTCTACCTGCACGCCAGTGGCGGCGGGCGATTTGGGAAAGTATCCCCTTTTCTAGCAGCGTTAGTCAACTTGACGGGTTCCGCGTGCCCGCCGGAGTCCGGCGGGCACG
>DAIQQD010000245.1:0-3221 GCA_036787015.1 Chloroflexota bacterium | reverse complement strand
GGGCCATGTGGAGGGAGCGATCAACATCCCGCTCAACTCACTTCGCGTCAGAATGCACGAGCTGCCGCGTGACCGGGAAATCCTGGTCTACTGCGCCGTGGGCCAGAGATCCTACTACGCCTCCCGGGCCCTGCGCCTGCACGGCTTCAACGCCCGGAACATCTCCGGAGGCATGAGGAGCTACCACGCGGAGAGGGAGATCAGGGGAAACTAAACGAGTGGAGGATGCTTCCTGCCGGGGATAGGGAGCCCTCTGACTTCAGAAATCCCACTTCTCCAGCGGCTCAAACCGGCCCTGGAAGAACCGCAGAACCTTGGGCTCGTAGGCCAGCTTCAGCCCGGTGATACGGTCGCGCTTCCGGTACAGCTCCGTTATCCCTTCCACCGCATAGTCTATGTGGGAATTGGTGTAGACCCGCCGCGGAATGGTGCAGCGGACCAACTCCAGCTTCGGCCTGTAGTTTCGGCCGGTCTGCGGGTCCCGGCCTTTGGAGACGTTCCCGCGCTCCATCGTCCTCACCCCGCACTCGATGTACATGGCCGCCGTCAGGGCCTGCGCCGGATACTGCTCCTGGTCTATATGCGGCAGGAACCGCTTGGCGTCGATGAACACCGCATGTGATCCGGGAGGCACCACGATCGGCACGCCAGCCTCCTGGAGCTTGCGGCCGAACTCCTGGGTCTGGGCAATCCGCATCTTGATGTAGTCGTCGTCCAGCGAATCCATCAAACCCCGGTGTAGAGCCTCGATGTCCTTGGAATCCAGGCCACCGTTGGTCACGTCCCCCTCCCACACCCGCAGCATCCGCAGGAAGGCCCGGTTCAGGTCGGGGCTATTGCAGGCAATGATCCCGCCCATGTTGACCAGGAAGTCCTTCTTGGCGCTGATGGTGCAGCCGTCGCCGTAGCTCAGCAGTTCGCGCAGTATCTCTTTGACGGGCTTGTCGCTGTACTGCGGGTCCTTCCACTTGATCATGTACGCGTTCTCCACGCACCTGGTGGCGTCGTACATGTTGGGGATGCCGTACTTGTGCAGCAGCTTGGACACGTCCTTGGCGTTCTGCATGGATATCGGCTGCCCGCCAGCCATATTCACACAGGTCTCGAAACTCACATAGGCCACCTTCTCCGGGCCGACCCGCTTGATCTCCTTCTCCAGCTTCTTCAGGTCGATGTTGCCCTTCCACGGGAACAGGTTGGTCGGATCGTGCGCCTCGTCCACGATGACGTCCACAAATACTCCGCCCGCCATCTCCTGGTGCAGCTTGGTGGTGGTGAAGTACATGTTTCCGGGAACGATCTGCCCCGGCTTGATCATGCACTGGGACATGATGTGTTCCGCGGCCCTCCCCTGGTGCGTCGGAATGATGTAGTTGTAGCCCAGTATCTCCCGGAACCCTTCGACCATCTTCAGGTAATGGCGGCTGCTGTACGGGGTGTCGCCGGTGTTGGTCATGCCCTCCCACTGGTAGCAGCTCATGGCTGAAGTGCCGCTGTCGGTCAAGAGATCCAGGTAGACG
The DNA here is from genome assembly GCA_036787015.1 of Chloroflexota bacterium. Lineage (GTDB taxonomy): Bacteria > Chloroflexota > Dehalococcoidia > UBA2247 > RBG-13-53-26 > JAFGCL01. The sequence goes on along the minus strand of DAIQQD010000245.1, from coordinate 1,701 downwards.
TCTTCCGATTTCAGCAGGAAGGTGTTGTATCCCGCTTCCGCGATGGCTTTCTTGCGGTACGCCTTGTCCACCATCCTCACCGGCTCGAAGATGGCGATCTTGTACGGCTCGTACATCCGCTTCTCGGAGCGCTCGACGCGCGGGAACGACACGAATAGCCGCTGCTTCAGCGGCTCGAACTGGGCCTCGTCCACGAATTCCGCATCGTTCTTCAGTGAAAGGCCGGTCAGGTCATTTCGATTCTTGTACACGGCTGTCACCACATCGGAAATCTCCCTCAGATGGTTGACGGTGTAGGCGCAACGGGGAAGCTCGAACATCAAGGTTCTGGCCCCTTCGCCTTTCGAGTGGTAATCCCACAGTCCTTCTATCTTGCCGCGCATGCCGCCCTGGATGTACAGCGAAGCCGCCAGCACGAACTTGGGGGATTCCTCAGCCGGGATGTGCGGCAGGAATTTCTTCACGTCCAGCGCGATTCCCCTCGTACCCTTGTACACCGGCACGCCTTCGGCCTTGATCATGCTGTAGAGGGCTTCGACCTGCTCCTGGTACCATTCGGTGTATTCCGTCTTGCGCATTTCTTCCACGCCGATGGCGAAGACCTCCATCGCCCGGCCCGACATGCCTCCGTATGTGTGCAGGCCTTCAAAAACGACGACCTCGTTCCTGAGTTTCTCGAAGCAGTCCTCATGGGTGCTGGCGATGAAACCACCGACGTCCGACCTGGGGTCCTGGCTGGCATCCATCAAGACGATGTCCGGCAGATGGATGATCTTCCTCGCGATGTCCAGTATGCCTTGCTTCGGAGACTCCAACTTTCTGATCCAGTAGGCATTCTCTAGAACGTCTGAGATGTCTATGACCAGCGCGACTGAGCAATCAGTCGCCAGCTCCTTCACGGCCTCGATATTGGCCAACGACACGGGCTGGCCGTTCCAGGCGTCAGGGCAGGTGTCAATCTGGATGTAGGCCACCCCACCTTTCCCCAACTTCTTCAGCAGCCGCTCCAGCTTCGCCACATCGATGTTCCCGCCGAACTTCTCCGGAGCTCCGTACTTGGCAGCCTCCTTGACGCTGACGTCCACGCTCTTGCCCTTGTTGGCCGGGACTAAGCCCTCGCACCGCCCGCGATTGTGCAGGACAGTCTGGCCCGGTCGAATCATCGTCGCTGCCAGGAGCTTCTCCGAGCCGATCCCGTTGTGCGTGGGCACTAAGTGCTCAATGCCCAGGACGTCTCTCACGGCACTCTCCAGCCGCAGGAAGCTCCGGGCCCCGGCATAGGCCTCGTCGCCGATCATGAGTCCGGCCTTCTGGAAGTGGGACCACGCCGACATCCCCCGCGCCACCATGTCAAAGGCCACATGGTCCGAACAGACGTGGAATGTGTTGAAATGCGCCTGCTTCAGGATGTTCCACCGTTCGTACGGCCGGAGTGCCGTCATCTTCTTGACTTCCTTGATCTTGAAAGGCTCGCTTCTCATCTATCCTCGCTCCATACCGTTGGCCGTTCAGTCAGGTCGATACTCCCGCATATTGTACCATTGGCCACGCTGGAGTGCAGAAGGGCGGTTTGGCATCCAGGGAGTGAGAGGCACAAACTGAGGTTGAATCAGATTAGGGCGACCAGGCTAGGCGTCACGTCCACCATTGACCGGTGAAGTATACCTTTGAGTCGTCCTTCGAGAACATGGCTGAGTGGCA
>DAIQQD010000048.1:10244-11675 GCA_036787015.1 Chloroflexota bacterium | reverse complement strand
GGCCTTTCACCAGAGCAGTTCCGCAATCACTACGAGGAGGTTCACGCGCCGTTGGCTAAGAGGCTCTTCCCTTTCATTAGGAAGTATGTGCGCAACTACGTTACCACTGCGCCTTTCTCGTCCGCCGGCAGAGAACCGAAGTTCGACTGCATTACTGAGGAATGGTTTGACAACATGGAGGCATTCCAGACCATGATGGACATATACGCGAGCGAGACCGGTCGTCCCATTCGGGAGGATGAGAAGGAACTGTTCGATATGACCAGGCTGCAGTATCTGTTTGTCGAAGAGGTGACGCGAAGGTAGACGCTGAAGAGGAGGTCCCGCTATGAGCGCAGAAGCAAGCGCAACGAAAGTAGCCAGGAAGTCATGCCGGCCCAGCACGGAAAGAACTGCGAAACTGAAGCAGGCCTACATGCAGCACAAGCCAAGCCTCTGTGCTGACCGCAGCGTGCTGGTCACGGAATCGTACAAGGAGACCGAGGCCTTGCCTCCGGTGCTGAGGCAGGCGCTGGCCTTTGACAAGGTGTTGAGTGAGATGCCCATCTGGATCCAGGACGGCGAACTCATCGTGGCCAATATCGCCTCCAGGCCAAGGGGGGCCTTTCTCTTCCCGGAGTACGACCATGCCTGGTTGATGAAGGAACTGGACACCATCTCGACGAGGAAGGTCGACCCCTGGCTCTTGAATGATGAGGACAAGGGCCGGCTGAAGAGCTGCATGGAGTACTGGAAGGGCAGAACCCTGGCCGCCATGGCTAATGCCCTCACTGTAGATGAGGTCAGGCAGGCTGAGAGGAACTCCTTCATGGACATCCGCATGGCCAAGCAGGGCGGCATCGGTCACATCGCGCCTGACATCGAAGGGGTCATCTCCCGGGGTCTGAACTCATTCATCGAAGCTGCGGAAGAACACATCAAGCGGCTAGACCTCACCAATCCTGATGACTATGCGAAGCTGCCTTTCCTTAGGGCAGTGGTGATAGCCGACAAGGCAGTGATCAAGTGGGCCGGCAGGTTCGCCGCCTTGGCGCGGCAGAAGGCGGCGGTCGAGCAGGATCAAGAGAGAAAGCAGGAACTGGAGCAGATAGCCGAAACTTGTGAGTGGGTGCCGGCCCATCCGGCCCGAAGCTTTCGGGAAGCGCTTCAGGTCGTGGCCCTAGTCATGGCCTCGGTTCAGATTGAAACGAACGGAGTCTCGATCGGCACCGGCCGGTTGGATCAGTACTGCTTTCCATACTATGAGAAGGACATCAAGAACGGTGCGCTGATGAAAGCCCAGGCGTTGGAGCTCCTGGAATGCCTGTGGCTCAAGCTGGCGGAGTCGAACATTGTGGCCATGGAGGTCCTCACCTACGCCCACAACGGCTACCCCTTCTGGATTCAGGTGCCGATCGGCGGGCAGACTGCCGATGGCTACGACGCCACCAA
>DAIQQD010000048.1:7022-10144 GCA_036787015.1 Chloroflexota bacterium | reverse complement strand
TGCTCGGAGATCGCCTTCGGTGGGAAGGGCACTGAAGGAATCGCTCAGCACGCCATAAGTCTGGGCAGAGTGCTGGAACTGACGCTGCAGGGGAAGAGCCCGGTCACTGGGTTGCCGCTGGCATCAGGTCCCGGAGACATGCTGAAGTGGAGAGGCTTCGATGACATGATGCTGGCTTTCTCCGAGCAGGCCAGGCTATGGTCCCGGATAGCTTTCCTGCAGGCCCTGCCCGTGATGGAGGCGCACAACAGGTACCGCCCGTGTCCGTATCTCTCTTCGCTAACCAGGGACTGCATCAGCAGGGGCAAGAGCTACTATGACGGTGGCGCTGTTTACGGAAACCGGATGGTGAATGTGTGCATCCTGGGCGTCGCCACCCTGGCCAATTCGCTGACGGCCATCAGGAAGCTGGTCTTTGATGAGAAGGTTATCACCATGGCGCAGTTGAAACATGCGCTGGAAACCAATTTCGAGGATACCTCAACGAATCCCACCGGCCCGGCGATCCAAGAGATGTGCCGCCGCGCCCCAAAGTATGGGAATGACGATCCGTACGTGGACAATCCAGCCAAGGACTGCCTGAATCTATTGCTTAAGGAACTGCGGAAGTACCAGACCCTGCCGGGACAGGGCCAAGGGGCCACCATCGCTCCGGTGGCGGCTCACATGACCTACGGCCTGCTCTGCGGGGCCACGCCGGATGGCCGCAAGGCCGGGACACCACTGAGCGATGCCTGTTCTCCGGCCCAGGGCACCGACGTCAACGGCCCGACGGCCTGTATCAAGTCGGTGGCCAACCTGGAGCACATCAACCTGGTTCAGGGAACGATCTTCAACATGAAGATGCATCCCGGCCCGTTGGAGACTCACGCGGGCATGTCCAAATGGGCCAATCTGATCAGAACCTATTTCGATCTGGGCGGCTGGGAGATCCAGTTCAACGTGGTGAGTGCGGAGACCCTGAGAGAAGCGCAGAAACACCCTGAGAAGTACAAGGACCTCGTGGTCCGCGTTGTTGGCTACAGCGCCTTCTTCGTGGAGCTGGAGAAGGTGGTCCAGGACGATATCATTGCCAGAACGGAACACGGGATGTGATAGGTGGATGATTCACCCTCACCCCCGGATCAAGTCCGGGGCAGGCTTTATCCTCTCCCATCGATGGGAGAGGATAAGTGCAATGGGGCGTGGAGAGGGGTGGAGCCCCTCTGCGTTTCTCTCTATCCCCCAAGAATGGGGGCTAAGGGGTCGGTATGAACCAGGCCCGTGCAATGATGGTGCAGCAGGATGCTGCCGGGGTCTGGGGTGTCCCCAGATCCTTCTTCTTCCCCCAAGAGTGGGGGGCAAGGGGTTGAAGGCGCCATGACAGCCAAGACAACCGGACGAATCTTCAATATCCAGCGCTACTCCATCCACGACGGTGGTGGAATCCGGACGCTGGTGTTTCTAAAGGGTTGTCCGCTGCGCTGCCTGTGGTGCTGCAACCCCGAATCACAGAAGAGCGAGCCTGAGCTCGGCTTCATCGAGTCACGATGCGTTGGGAGCAGCGCGTGCGGCGCACCATGCGTGTCCATTTGCCCGCTGAAGGCGATTCAGCTGAACGGACAGGGGAAACCGTTGATTGACAGAAAGGCGTGTGACGCCTGCGGTAAGTGCGCCGACGTGTGCAGCAAGGATGCATTGAAGGTGGTCGGCCGGGAGATGACCATTGATGAGGTGATGGCGGAGGTGGAGAAGGACAAGGCCTTCTACCGGAGGTCGGGCGGCGGCATGACGGTCGGGGGCGGCGAGCCGCTGGCCCAATACAGATTCGCGGCTGCGCTCCTTGAGGCGGCCCAACACGCATACCTGCACACCGCCCTGGAGACCTCCGGCCATGCGCCGTGGAGTCATCTTGAGACCGTGCTCAAGCACGTCGATCTGCTGCAGTTCGATCTGAAACACCTGAACCCTGAGAAGCATAAGGAACTGACAGGGCAGTCGAACGAAATGATTCTCGGCAATCTCAGGAAGGTGCTATCCGTGAAAGCTCCGCAGGATGTGATCATAAGAATCCCGGTTGTCCCGGGGTGCAATGACTCTGTGGAGAACATCAGCGAAACCGCCCGATTCATACTCGGGCTGGGTTTCGGTCAGGTTGAGCTGATCCCGTACCACAGGCTGGGGGTCTCGAAGTACGCCCAGTACGGCATGGTCTATCCACTGGCTAGCTGCCAACCATCATTTCAAGACCATTTGGATGAGCTCAGGGGTATTGTGAGAGAGTCCGGGTTGACGGAGATGGCCGGGAGCATCTGACACCTCTGTTCTGCTGAAGGAGTGAAGGAATGCGTGCTGTCTATTTCAAGGATGGAGAAGTGGAACTGCGGGAGGTCCCGGAGCCTTCCGGCGAAGGGGTCAGGGTACATGTGCGTTCCATCGGCATTTGCGGCTCTGACCTCCATATGCTGGAAATGAAATCGCCCTTGAACTGCGTGGTCGGTCATGAAGTGGCGGGGGTTCTTGACGACGGGAGTCCCGTTGCCGTGGAGCCGGCTATGCCCTGCCATGAATGCCCCAGTTGCCGCGCCGGCGACTATAACCTGTGCCCGGCGGGGGCAGGAAAGTCGCTGGGTGTCGGTCGAGACGGAGGCATGGCCGATGAACTCATGGTCCCAGAGAGGTGTCTGGTCTATCTGCCGTCGAATGTTGACGTGCGAGACGCCTGCGTGATTGAGCCTCTGACGGTGGCAGTTCACGGACTGCGCCGGGCTGGTCTGGAGGCGAGCCAGCGCGTGGCGGTAATAGGGGGAGGGGCCATCGGCCTTTGCGCTGTGGCCGTCGCTAAAGCCGGCAACGCAACAGTGGGGCTGTCCGCACGCTACGACCATCAAATAGCTGCGGGCAAGTCTCTTGGAGCCGGAGAGGTCGAGGGCCAATACGATCTCGTTGTCGAGTGTGCCGGAACAGAGAAGGCGGTGAACCGGGCCATCAAGCTGTGCCGGCCGAAGGGCAAAATCCTGATGCTCGGGACACACTGGAACGGGCTCTTGCTGCAACAGATACCGGCCATGATGAAGGAGATAACGGTCATCTCCTCTTTCATGTACGCTTCAAACGGCGCGGTGCGGGATTTTGACGTCGCC
>DAIQQD010000048.1:4236-6922 GCA_036787015.1 Chloroflexota bacterium | reverse complement strand
CGCAATATCCGGACTCTTGCTGAAAGGAGAGAAGAAATGACAAACGCAGAGATCGGCGGGCTTGTTGCCGGGATTATCAGCATCCTGGTAGGCATTGCAGTGATAGCGTGGCCGCGCCTCCTCGCCTACATAGTTGGCATCTACCTCATAGTTGTCGGCATCATAGCTATCGTGGCATCAGTGGTGTCAAGGTAACCACAACACGGACCGCGAGCGTCTCCTCGCCCGTAGGCGGGAAACCCTACCTGTACTGACCTCATGTCCGCCAAAGGTCACTAGGAGAAGGAACACCCTGGATTCGCTCGTCCTTCGATGCCGGCACCACGTTGGAGTTCAGCCCGCCTCATCCATATCTCTAAGCAGGGGTTGAGTGACATAGTGCCAACAACGGGTCATCACAGAAGCCTGACTGCCTTGCAGGACCGTACCCGAACAAAGAAAGGAGATAGAATCACTTTTCCCCCATGTACTCTGTTTCCCATATGCCCTTAACCAGACCTTCGAGCGTCTCACCATACTCGCACATTCCCCGTCGGTAGGCACCATCGAGCAAGGCCTGCCCGGCGACGCCATCTTCCGGTTCGGGTTGGTGCACATCAACCCATTGCCTGAACAGGCGATGGTGATCCCGAAAGGGACACGGACGCAGCCAGTCAGCATCCTTGCAGGGTTCGCGCCGCGCAAATCCATATGAGTCCTGCCATTTTCGAATGTGCTCGAAGAAGGGGGCATGCCAGAGGTCATTCAGCGTGCCGCCACGACCGTACACATCTCGAACGTTGCCGACCGAATAGGGGATGAAAACGCAGGGCGTCACCCTGCCGTTCCAGTCCACGTGAATATAGCCGTTTTCCCGTCCTGCCGACATGCATCCCATCGCCAGGGGGCCATGGTTCCACATGTCTACGACAAAGAGCTTCCGGTCTTCAATAACCTGCCACATTCTCCTCCAGAAGGCGACACGCTGTTCTGGAGTAGGCATGCTGTTGAGATCGGGTGTCCGCCCGATAGGCATGTATTGGAAGAAGAACCCGTAGAAGGCCCCGTGCTTGTCGAAGAAGAAGTCGAGGAAGGGATCCGAGAGCAATTCGTCTACGTTACTGCTGGTAACGGTGACGGAGACCCCAAAGGGAACGCCAACCTGGCGCAGGCGGCCCATAGCCTTCACCACGGAATCGAAGGCCCCCTCTCCTCGACGTTGATCCGTGCGATCTCGCATGCCCTCAACGGAGAAAGCAGGAGTGAGGTTGCCCATCTTGGCCAAGCGCCGGGCCATGTCCTGGTCAACCAGCGTTCCATTCGTGAACATGAGGAAGAGGAGATCCGGGTGCTGCTCAGCGATATCGAGGATCCCGCGCCCCTCCGAGCCATAGGCGAGCGGTTCACCTCCGGAGAGAACAATCAGCTTGATGTTCCACAGCCTCTTGGCATCGCTGATGATGCGGTCAACAAGAGACCACTCCAGCTTGGTGTCTCTCGAGTCTGAACTGGCATAGCAGCCTTCACAGCTCAGGTTGCAGGCCTGACCCGGACTTATGGCCATGAACAAGGGCGGGCTGCGATGAGTGCGCTCCCTGAAGTCCCTCGCGGCCAGCCGGCGGTCATTCCACCCAAGCAGGAGTCTGCCCCATAGTCCTCCCGAGATGCGGGCCACCGCCGGCGACAGGTGGCCTCTCTTCACCGAGTTCTCAAAGGTCTGGACTATGGCCAGTGCCATCGACCTGCGCTGCCGAACTATCTTGCGCTGGTTGACAGGGGCCTTCCTGTCATCTAAACGTGCGCGTACAGCCCGGCGCATCAGATGCAGCAAGAGCGACCGCAGCACAGGCACAAAAAGCAGGCTGATGCCGAGTTCGATGGATCGGGCTTTGGGACGTATCCTCATTGGCTCACCGCCTTACTTCAAACATGAACCACGAATCCCGCAACCAGCCAGCAGGTCCAGCCATGGTTCCGGGCAGACCAAACTAGTGAAGCTCGCATACCCTGCCCTGCCGCACGAAAACGAGACCGAGAGTCACCTTGCCTACTTGAAGCTTGAGCATCCTCGCCACGGCGCTGCGATAGCTCTCCATCTGGGACCGGTACTGTGCGGCCAAGACTTTCACCGCTGCATCGTCCGGGACCTCGTCGCTCTTGAAATCGAGCACCGTGGCTCCCAGGGCCTTGCCCTTCTGGTCCCGCAGCACAACGACCCGGTCGAAGGCACCGCTGACCCAGCGATTGCCGATCACAATCTCGAAACGCTTCTCCCGCCACAAGAACACGTTGCCCCGAGGCCGCGCCAGAACACGGCGTATGTCAGGGACTGCGATTGCCTGGCGGAATAGACCAACGGCCTTCTGCTTCAAGTCCTCTCTCACTGTGGACGCTTCACCCCACTCCGCGATCAGACTCTCCGCATCGACTTCGTCGATCCATGACACTTCTTGGAAGAGCTGGTGAACGGCAGTGCCCAGATCGCGGGCGTCCCGGGCATCCGGCGCAAACAGCAGGCCAGCTCTCTGGGCGATCTCCGGCCTCTGTGACGGCTGAACGCGCACTAGACGCCGGCGCACCGAGGGTTGCCGGCTGAAGTCCGGCGGCAGTTGGGCCGCCTCGACGCGAGCCGGCGGCTTGACCGTCTCCAGTTCCTTGGCATGCCACTGAGGGTCTCCGACCTCGTAGAGGCACACCGCCTCCTCTT
>DAIQQD010000048.1:0-4136 GCA_036787015.1 Chloroflexota bacterium | reverse complement strand
TGGCCGCCTCCGGCCATGTTGTCACTCTGCAGGTCAGGGAGCACCACGACGTCGAACCCCAGCCCCTTGGACTGGTGGATGGTCATCACCCGCACGGCTTCGCTGGCGGCCAGGTCATGGATCTCGTAGTCTTCCATGAAACTCAGGAAGGAGTTGCAGTCGCGGCTGCCTGTCTGATCGAACTCAATGGCGGCATTGGTCAGCTCGCCCAGTCTCTTGTGGCCGAAATCATCCAGCGGATGGGCAGACTCCAGCCTGGCGCCCCATCCCCGAATCAGAGTCTGGAAGCCATCGGCCTGCAACTCACGCAGCAGCGTCAGCGGCAGGTTGTTCCGGTTCAGTCCCTGGCTCATGAAGTACTGCCGGAGGGGACTCATCTCCAGGTGCCGCCAGGCAAACGTGTCGCCCGGGTGCGCGGCGAACTGCACCAGCGCCAGGAGCACAGACACCACCGGGTTGTCCCTGATGAAGGCCCGGCCTTCGTGGATGATGCGCATGCCGCTGCACTCGCGGCGAAGGTAGTTCACTATCTCTTCTCCGCTCTTGTTGCTGCGCACCAGGACAGCCGCGGAAAGGCCCTTCGTCAGCGGATCGATCTCTTGCAGCAGGCGGGCAACGATGCGGTAGCGGTCCTCAGCTTCAGGCTTGACACTCCCTTCATCGCTCGAGGGCTCGATGACCGCCGCATAGCCATCCGCGGGAACAGCGCCCTTCTCACACCGGTGCTCCTGCCAGGATCTCTGCCACTGCGCGACTGCCCCTTCGGGCAGATCCGCCGGCATGTCCCGGAAGACGGCGTTGACCGTATCGATCACTGCCTGGCATGAGCGGAAGGAGGTATTCAAGCGGCTGAGCTCGATCAGCCCCGCGTAGCGATCCAGTATCTGGCTGAACAGCCGGGCGTTCCCGCCGCGCCAGCCATAGATGGCCTGCTTGGTGTCTCCCACGTAGAAGAAGCTGCGCCGGCCGCTGCCGTCCTGAAGTATCTCGTCGGCTAGGTTGCTCAGCACCTTCCACTGCAGGTCGCTGGTGTCCTGGAACTCATCCAGCAGCCAGTGGTCGAGTTTGCAGTCGAGCCGGTAGTCGATGTACAAACGCGCTTCAGCCGAGGGTTGGCGGCTGATGACCAAACCGCCGCTGGCGCGGTTGCCCGCAGTCAGCAGGTACTGGATATCGGTGAACGTAAGGCGGCCATGGCTCCGCAGCATGGCATCGTAGAATCCTTCGTAGAGGTCAAGCACCCCGTAGATGCCCTGCGTCCTCTGCAGAGCCACAATGATCTCGGTCCGCATGATGTGCGCCATCAGGGCCAGAGCCAGGCGGCACTCCTCGCGTGACAGATGCTGCGTACTCTTGTCCATCTTGAATGACAATTCGCCGGCACGCAGGGATTCGATAGCTTCAGAGAGCTTCTCGAAGAGGTATTCTATGGCCCGTGGCCAGGTGGAGCCGGTCCCGAAGCGACGCACAGCGTCAGCAAACGTGCGCCAGCGCTGCATGGCGCTGTCCGGAATCCCATCCTGCTGCAGCAGATCAAGGAGATGAGCGGCCGCGGCCTCAACATCGCCGGGGTCCTTCCACCATGGTTCGCCTGCCGCCCAGATGCGGTCCTCGCGGCCCCAAGCGTCGGCCTCCGGCAGAATCTGATAGCAGCCGCGCTTCTGCTTGATCAGTTCGTCAAGTTGCACCTCCAGCCCCTTCTCCTCCCGGCCGAAGGTGGCCCGCTTGTAGGCCTGAAGGAAGGCGCTGCGGCCGTCGTGAGTCGTTTCACGCTGACTGAACACCCTGGCCAGCACTTCCTGCCTTACCCCGCCGGCGGCCCCTTCCTCCCCCAGCAGTTGGAAGTGAGGTGGGATACCCAACTCCAGTGGAAATGCCTTAGCCACGCCCACTGTGAAGCTGTCCAGGGTGCCGATGTGCAGCCGGTGCAGGCTCTCCAGCAGCCTCCGCAGAATCTGCAGAAATTCACGCTGGCCAGTGTCCCGTTTCTGGATCAACTCCGCCGTCCGCAGTGCCGCCTCCGGCGATGACGCCGCCTGACAGAGGTACCTGACCACCGAATCGAAGATCTCGCCAGCGGCCTTCCGCGAGAAGGTGAGGGCGATGATGCGGTCCGGCTCAACGCCGCGGGCCATCAGCTCGATATAGCGGTGCGCCAGTTGGAAGGTCTTCCCTGAGCCAGCGGAGGCCGAGATGGCCCTATGCCCAACCTGCGCCGCTGTCATACGGTCTTCCCCTCATTCATGAAGGCCTGGAAGCTCTCCGCATTGACGCACAGGGCCGGATCGGCGGTAAAGAGGCTCTCGAAATCGTCATACCTGGTCTTCCGGGCGGGCGGCCAAAAGCGGCGGCTCTTGATATCGCTGATGACGCCCGTGGCACAGGCCCTCGCCGATTCCAGCAGCACCACCGAGGGATCCACCCATAGGACTACGCCTGTGTCTTCCAGCGCCTTCGGCAGGTTGAAATACCCCAGTTCGAAAGGCCCCTGCAGTTCGGGCTCGGACGAGAGCAGGATGGCATACAGCGGCAGCTGCAGGTCGATCCAGCGACGCTGCCTGCCAGTGACCTCGACCCGGGCATACTGTGGCCACTGCCCATCTCCGGCGAGCGAGCCGAAGTGGGCCGCCTCCGGCGTTCCGCCTTTGTCGGTGGTCTTGTAATCCAGCAGCCTGATCTTCCCAGTCTGCCGGTGGCGGTCGATGCGGTCGATCTTCCCCCGGATCTGCACTCCTTCCATCTCACCCTGGATCTTCATCTCAGCGCGCACGATCTCCCAGCCATCCCGCGCCAGCCGCGCCTGGACTTTGGCCGCCTGGCGGAGGCGCTGGCGGGCCGATTCGAGCTGCACCTCAACCTGCAGCGGCGGCGAGCGGCCGAACCGTTCGATGACCCAGTCCGCAGCTTTGGCGCACAGGAACTCCTGCAATCGGTCAACGTCCTCGCACTGGCGCATTTCCTCACTCAGCGCCATCTCGTGCAGCGTGTCGTGCACCAGCGAGCCGAAGTCCATAGCATCCAGCTCTATCTTCTGATCGTCCAGCGCTTCCATGTCCAGGACGTGCTTGAGATAGTAGCGGAAGGGGCAGTCCAGGTAGTCCCGGAACGCGGTGACGGATATCCTGTTCAACTCCAGGTTTCCTGCGGGCACGTCCGGCGGGGGCACAGCCTCTAGCCGGAAGGAGATGCTCGAAGGATGGCCCGCCCGCGCCTCGGGCGGGGTCCCGAAGAGCCGCTCTGCACGACGGGGCAGCTCGGCATCGCCGCACTGGAACAGCAGGCGCGAGGGCTTCAGCACATCGCCAGAGGCGCCCGTCTTGCCGACGATGAAGCAGACGCGTCCCTGGCTGCGGCGCGATTCAATCAAGGATGTCATCAGGTAGGCGTCCCGCGCCAGCCGATCCTCGTCGTGGCGCAGGTTCAACTGCCTCCGCAGGGTGTCCGGCAGGAAGACGTCGGCGGGGCGGCTGTCGGGCACTTTGCCATCGTTCATGCCAGTGACGATCAGGAACGGGGCATCGTTCCACGGCAGCTCCAGCCAGCCTTCCAGGTCGATGATGGCCTCCTCCGGCTCCGGATAGTAGGACTCCCTGCCCAGAGACCACAGGAGCAATTCCAGCGCGCTTTCCTTGTCCAGGCCCAGCGCCGCCAGCGGGCCCTCGGACAGGCGGCGCAGCGCGGTGTCGGTGGCCTCAGCCACGGCCACGAACTCGCTGTCCTCCGGTTTCCTGGCATTCAGCGTGCGGAACTCATACACGGACTGCAGAAGTGAGCGCAGGGAGGTGTCCACATCCGCAGCCTCGAAAGCGTGCACGAGTTGCGCGATGACGCCGACCGCCTTCGCCAAGGCCGAGAACTCCACACGCCTCGAACCCCGCCTCCCGGAGCGCGCCGAGGCCCGCACTAGGTCATTGAGGGTCTGCGGGAGGTGCTCATTCTGGCACTTGTCCAGCTCCTCCAGCACGCGGCCGGGGGACAGCCGGTGCTTCTTCTGTAGATACTCGAGAAGATCGCCGTTGCGCATGAAGGCGCTGAAGGACGGGTAATCGCCTTCGCCGAGCAAGTCACGAAATGCCTGAAGGAGCTGGGCCAGCGGGTGCTGGGCCGCCGGCTTGCCCGCCGGATTGAATGGAATC
>DAIQQD010000244.1:1903-3251 GCA_036787015.1 Chloroflexota bacterium | reverse complement strand
GGACCGGAGGCGAGCGCCCTGTCCACGAGCCAGGCATCAGGCGAGGCAATGGCGGGTGTCGATGTCATAGTGGCGGGAGCGCCGGTGCTGGCCTTCAGGCTTCCGACAGAGCAGATGCGGAAGAGTATTGGCAAAGACCCGAAGCACTCGAATAGACCGCCTGATCTCTCTCAACCATCGCTGCGATCTTGGCTGGCCGCCTTGCCGAAGGGGAGTGGACGCTCGGCGGCATTCGAGACCGGGTTCAAACGGTCGCCCGGCAGTGCCACAGGAGCGATCGCCAAGAGCCTGAAGAGAGCCGGGTACCAACCGATTGCCAAGGATGAGCGCTTCATCGTCACGGGCACGTACGGGCCGCTGGCCGACGGCGAGATCGAGCGGGCCAAGGCCTGGGGTGCAGGTTTGGCGCGGCTGTGCAAGGCAGGCTGATCGCAACTCCATCAAGGAGCCGACCATGACAGTACGGATTGTCCGTCTCGGCACACCACGAGTAGACGATGAAGGGCTTCGCATCGGCACGGTGAGGTATCCGCCGCGGGGCGTGCCCAAGAGCCGGTATGCCTCTCAGAACTGGTACGACGTCTGGTTCCCCAACCTCGCCCCAAGCGCCGAACTGCTGAAGCTGGTCCGTGGCGGCGACGCTGATGCGGGCTGGGAGGTCTTTTCCCGCCGTTACAGAACCGAAATGGCCGGCCCCGAGAAGAGCAGGACCCTGGACCTGCTCGCCGGCCTTTCCCACCAGACCAATTTCTCTATCGGCTGCTATTGCGCCGACGAGCAGCGTTGCCATCGATCTATACTCAGGGTTTTGCTGCAGCAGCGCGGCGCAGTGGTAGAATGAAGACCTTATCGGTCGTTTCAGCGACTCGCGGGTTGCAGCGTGTCTCCCTGGTCCTTGGAGCCTTCGGTTTCGCGCCGTCAGACGGCTAACGTTGGGAGTGGTATGCAGGTCAAGAGGAGGCGCTGACGTGTCCCAAATCGAGATTGGATGCTGCGCTGCCTATTGCGGAACATGCCTTGGGCTGGCGGATGGTACATGTCGCGGCTGCAGGATGGGTTACGACACCGGCGAGAGAGACATCAAGAAGGCCAGATGCAAGATGAAGGTCTGCTGCATCACGAAATTGGGAACGGCACACACCTGCGCCGACTGCCCTGACTGCCTCACTTGTGATATTCTCCAGGGTTTATACGCCAAGAATGGCTACAAGTACCGTAGGTACCGGGCATCGATGGAGTTCATCAGGACACACGGCTACGATCGGTTTCTGGAGGCGACTTCGAAATGGAAAGGGGCCTATGGTAAGCTGCCCTGACAGGCTTTCCGGCAAGAGGAGGCTGAACATGA
>DAIQQD010000244.1:0-1803 GCA_036787015.1 Chloroflexota bacterium | reverse complement strand
CAGATGATAGCCGTCATTCAACGCAGACTGGAGCGCGCCGTCCAGGCGCAGTCCATCGATCCCTCATTTGTCGATACGGCGGTGGACTTCATACGCGTCTATGCCGACCGCACGCACCACGGCAAGGAAGAAGACATCCTGTTCAGGACTCTCCGGGGAAAGAACCTCTCTGATGAGCACCAGCGGATAATGAACGAACTCATGGATGAACACGCTCTTGGCCGCGAGACGACCAAGGCCCTGGTGGAAGCCAACAGCCGGTACAGAAAGCGGGAAATAGGAGCAGTGGCCGAGGTCACGGACCGACTGAAGACGCTGGTGGCCTTCTACCCCCGGCACATCAAGAAGGAGGACGCCGTCTTCTTCCCGGCTGCCCTCGAGTACCTCACTGAACAGGAAGACCAAGCCATGCTGGCCGAGTTCTGGGAGTTCGACCGGAAGATGATTCATGAGAAGTACCAGGCCATTGTCAAAGGATTTGCACGAGAATGAAGTGGACGCCTTCGCGAATCGGTCAAGGGTTCCGAAGCCTCTGGCCCGGCTGCGATTAGATGCCAGGCCTGGCGGCGAGTACTCGAACAAGCGGCGCACCCTGACTCACCGAAGTAGAATGCACAGAGAGCCTGACTCGCACTTCCGCAGGGGAGTTTACAAAAATCGGACTTCCTGTATCATATGGAGCTGTAATACGAAATCATGCTGAAGGTGCCGCAGAGATGGGAAAGCACGTCACGTGGATTGAGTATCGCAGCCAGAAGATCCTCTACAGTGACTACTCAGGACTGCGAGGCGCCGAGTACGAAGCGGCGGTCGACGAGACTGTGGAGGAACTGCTGAAGCTGCCGGATGGCGCCACCGCTCCGAGCATTACGAACATCAAGGGTACCAGTATGTCCCCCGCTACGGCAGCCAAAGGTCGGGAGGTCGTCGCGTTGGTCAGGAAGAAGAACCTCAAGGGGCCGACTGTGATATTTGGCGTATCAGGACTGGCGGGGTCCGTTATCGGCCTTCTGCGAATGGATGTGCATACGGCCAAGACCCTTGAAGAGGCGAAGGAGTGGGTGGTGACTCATCCGGAGTAGACGCAAGAGCGGGTGCCAACTCCTGCCGCCACTTCTTCGTGCTGTCGCTGCGTCCTCTGTGCAAGGCATAGGTCTCTTTCCCCAGAGTGGGGACCCGGTTTTTCCTTAGAGCGATGACAGTTACCTGTGTCTTGTCCACAGACAGGATGACGGCGGGGCTGGCCGAGCTCCGCGAGTTCGACCCGGAGATGATTTTCGAGAAGTACAAGGCCATAGCCAGAACCTTTGCGGGAAGTCGAGCCACCACCCAGGCACCGGTGGCATGGTGAGGGGATGGGACATGGACTACGAAATGAAGACGAAAATGATTGAGGCCAACGGACTCACCTTTCAGGTCGACACTTGTGGTAACGGTGACAAGTTCGCTTTGTGCCTGCACGGTTACCCGGAGAGTTCATTCTCCTGGCGCTACCAGTTGCCGTTGCTGGCGAACCTGGGCTACACCGCCTGGGCGCCCAACCTGCGCGGCTACGCCGGCTCCAGCCGCCCTCCCAAGAAGTCCGACTACCGGATCGACTGCCTGACGGCGGACGTGGCCGGCCTTATCGATGCCTCGGGCGCTCGATCCACCTTACTAATCGGCCACGACTGGGGCGGCGTCATTGCCTGGATATTTGCGCTGCAGAGAATCCGTCCTCTCGACGGCTTCATCGTCCTGAACTTCCCGCACCCCAGGCTGTATCGTGACCGCATCGCGCGCTGGCCCCAGATCACGAGGTCC
>DAIQQD010000243.1:0-3255 GCA_036787015.1 Chloroflexota bacterium | reverse complement strand
CCGTACCACCACTGTGCGTCCACGAAATCGTAGAATCGCAGCACGTCCCACAGGCTCCGCGGTCCGTTGTCGACCAGAGCCAGGATCAGAACGGCTGTCACGGCCGCTCCGATGAGCGCCGGGACGAAGCGGTGCATCTTCCCCCGCATGATGGCGATGAACATGCCGGCGAAGACGATGATAGCCAGTATCTGGGGCAGGCTCATATGTTCTCAATTACCTCCGGCAGGATGACTACTTCCCTTTGCTGAAGATGCGCGGGGCCACTGCTTTCCGTAGTTCCTCGGCCACCAGAACGCTGCTGGCTACCAGGATCACCAGCCCCCAGTCCTTGATGCCCAGCGGCACCGTGTAGAAAACCCGTTGGAGCGGAGGCACATAGACAACGGCCAGTTGGATAAGAACGGCCAAGCCTATTCCTCCGAGCAGCCACCGGTTTTTCAGCAGGCCGACCCGGAAGAGCGAGCGCTGTTCGGACCGGGCGTTCAGGGCGTTGAACCACTGTGCCGCCACCAGAATGGAGAAGGCGATAGTGCGCGCCTTATCCAGGCCCACTTCCGGCAACTGCCAGCGGAAGACAAAGAAGACCCCCAATGCCATTAGAATGGCTACGAAAATGATCCGGAGCAGCATGCCGTTGTAGACGATGCCCGCCTTTGGATGGCGCGGAGGCTGCTCCAGAACGTCTGCATGCTTCGGCTCCACGCCCAGCGGTATGGTGCACACGCCGTCGGTGACCATATTGGTCAAGAGAATCTGAACGGCCACCAGCGGGAATGCAATGCCGGAGATAATGCTGGCTATCCAGGTCAGCAGCTCTCCGGCGCTGGTGCTCACCAGGAAGAAGACAGAGCGGCGAATGTTGGCGAAGACCGATCTCCCCTCTTCAACAGCGGCGATAATGGAGGCGAAGTTGTCGTCTGTCAGAACCATATCCGATGCCTCGCGGGCAACATCAGTCCCCTTGATGCCCATAGCTATGCCGATATCGGCTGCTCTTAGTGCAGGGCCGTCGTTCACCCCATCCCCGGTCATGGCCACCCGGTGGCCCTTGGACTTCAGTGCCTCCACTATCCGCAGTTTGTGCAGCGGCTCCACCCTGGCAAAAACGGAGATACCGTCGATCCTCGCTTCCAGATCATCGTCGCTGATGGTGTCCAATTCCAGACCGGTGACTGCCTCTCCGTCGGGCAAGCCAATCTCTCTGGCTATCGCCACTGCGGTGGGCTTCTGGTCCCCGGTAATCATCACCACCTTGATGCCGGCACGCTTGCAGGCGGCCACTGCCTGTTTGGCCTCTTCCCGAGGAGGGTCGATCATGCCGGCCAGGGCGACGAAGGTCAGCGAACCATCCAGGCGATGATGGTTGAGGCCCTCGGGACACGAGGGACAGTCGTGGTAAGCCAGCGCCAGGACCCGCAGGGCCTGTGAGGCCATCTCCAGGTTCGCTTTCTCAATCGCCTCTCTCATCTCCGCGGTCATCTCGACCGAGGCGCCGTTCACGTGGACATAGCGGCTCATGGAGAGGATCTTCTCCGTCGCCCCTTTCACGTAGGCGACGGCGTTGCCGCTTCTCTGGGGGTGAAGGGTGGCCATGTACCGCTTCTGGCTGTCGAAAGGCATCTCGGCCAGCCTGGGGGACTCCTTTTGCAGAGCCTCCTGGTTCAGCCCCGCCTTGAGGGCGGCTACCAGCAGAGCACCTTCCGTGGGATCGCCCAGCAGCCTGAAGGTTCCGTCGTCCGATTTCAGCGACGAGTCATTGCAGAGAGCGGATATCCTCAATGCTAGCATCAGCCCATCGTCCGTCTGGGGCTGGATCTGACGGCCTTCTTCCGAGAATTCGCCGGCAGGTTTGTAGCCGGATCCTGATATCTCTACCTGCCTGTTGCTCATCCACATCCGGCGGACCGTCATTTCGCTCTCCGTGAGCGTGCCAGTCTTGTCTGAGCAGACCACGGTGACGGCGCCCATCGTCTCCACCGCCGAGAGCTTCCGGATGAGGGCATGTCTCTTGGCCATGCGTCCCATGCCGATGGCCAGCACCACGGTAACCATGACCGGCAGGCCTTCAGGGATGGCGGAGACCGCAGCGGCCACACCCAGAGAGAAGACTTCTTTGAATGTGTATCCCTTGATCAATCCCAGGACGATGAGAAGGGCGACGATTCCCAGAACCAGGACTCCGACGTAGCGTCCAAACCTGGATACATTGCGCTGGAGTGGGGTCGGTGGAGGCTTGACCTCTTGAACCTGGGCGGTGATCTTGCCGATTTCCGTGTTCATCCCCGTGGCGGTCACCACCCCGGTGCCCTTGCCGTTGACCACGATGCAACCCATGTGGACCATGTTGCCCATGTCTGCCACGGCGGCCTCGCCTTCCAGCGGTGCGACGAACTTCTCGACGGGCACCGATTCGCCGGTGAGGATCGCCTCGTCAATCGAGAGGCTGACCTCCTCAATGAGCCGGGCATCGGCGGGGATCTTGTCCCCGGCTTCAACCAGGATGATATCGCCCGGCACCAGTTGGGCTGCGGCGTGGTCCACAACCTTCCCGTCCCTCATCATCTTGGCGTGGGGCACAACTAGGCGCTTCAGCGATTCCATGGCCTGGTCGGCCTTGCTTTCCTGGAAGAAACCGATAATGGAGTTGATCAGCACGACGCCGAATATCACGGCGGCATCCGTGGGTTTGCGCATGACTGCCAGTTCGACGATGACCGCCACCAGCAGGATGTAAATAAGAGGGGACGCGAACTGGCGCAAGAAGATCAGCACCCTGCTCGTTCGGCGTTTCTCCGCGAGCTGGTTTGGCCCGTGCAACGCCAGTCGCCTTCTGGCCTCTTCCTCTGTGAGGCCAGAGCGATCTGACCGAAGCTCCTTCAGAACCTCTTCAGCCTGTAGATTGTGCCACCTATTGATCACGGTAACTGAAGCACCTCCAATGAACTGATGCCACTGCTTGTGCTCTCACCTGATAGCGACGCGATTGGAGAACACAATACCAGCCAAGGTCGGGCCTGGCAGTGCCGCGCTACTTTGAGCGACAGAAGGCTCGGATTTGAATAGCGATGAATACCACCCCTTGTCTGGAGCGTGACAACGACAGGCGACGAACTGACGGCTCAAATAGACAACGGGAGCCTTGGAGAGGCACCCATTTCGACTGCATGCACCCTGCTGGCGACCGCTATCTTGAGGGCTTCCCCCATTTGTGCTCTGTGTTCCTTCTCGAACCCATCAATCGTTCTCTGCCTG
>DAIQQD010000242.1:0-3259 GCA_036787015.1 Chloroflexota bacterium | reverse complement strand
TCGCGTGCCCATGATCACGCCCTCGGCCCCCAGGGACAGAACGGCCAGGAAGCTGTGACCATCGACCACGCCTCCGCCACCGATCAGCGGAACTTTCAGTTTCTGCGCTACAGTGGGAACCATCACCAAAGTCCCAATATCGAGCCTGCCCACAGCGCCGCCGTTCTCATAGCCGACCACGGTGACGATGTCTGCCCCCAGGGCTTCCGCCTTGATGGCATACCGGGCGCCAGCGCATTTGTGGACCCAGGTCATGCCCAGCTCTTTGAACCGGCGGCAGAGTTCTGGCGGTGGCGCCGTGTGGCCGGATGTTTCCACCACCTTGACCCCCTTCTGGGCCATCACCTCGGTGTACTCGCTCTGGGAGACCGGGAACCGGGCGGGGAAGAAGTTGAGGTTCACCGCAAAGGGCTTGTCCGTAAGCTTCTTCACCCGGTCTAGGGCGGCAGCGAATTCATCCTTGGTCTGGTACATGATCGAACTCAGAACGCCGATGCCGCCGGCCTCAGAGATGGCGGCCACGAAATCGGCGTTGGAGATGGATGCCATGGTTCCGCCCACGATGGGATACTTGATTCCCAGTATCTGGGTGACTCTGGTTTTGAACATGGTTTCTCCTTTCCGGCATGGGCTGCGGATATGTCCTCCCGTGGCTTGCGGAGGCCATATGGCCCCATTGTCTTCCGCCAGCGGGTGGCTGTCAAAGGGAAAATGATCAGCAAGCTGGGGGGTCATGGCGGGCGCTGCTTCGCCCGTTTTCAATCCACTGCTATATTAGCTACAGAGTTGTTGATCTTCTGAATACTAGCTGTCTACCCTTCAAATCAACGTTTTCAGTCCTCCAACCCGCATCCATCCATGCCCTTGCTTGCACATGTCCGCGGTTGTTCTCCCACCATTGCGGGAGCGCGTACGCAGATTCTGGCAAGGACCGCACGATGTGGCAGACCTCCTCGAAAGTCACGGGCTTTGACACGACCGCGTTCTCCAGACCCAGCAGCCATTGCTTCAGAGGGGCATACTTGCTCATCTCAACCTCTCCAGATTGCCCACGTCATCAAGAAAGTAAAATTCGACCCCGTCAGCCAAATGACCGTATTTCTCCAACCACCACTCTGGAACGCGCCGTTGGTTGCCAAACACCAGGAACTGCCTCTTAGCGTGCGTCTTCCGCAAGAGCCACACATGACCTGCTATCTCCATGAACTTGGCGGGTGGCATGCGTGTTCGGCGTACCAGCGTCAAGAACTTGGCATCCCCTAATGTCTCCCCGTCATCGGAGACCATATCAAATTCCTTCGGAAAGCCCCTTGGTTTACTCTTGGTCAGTCGAGTCCCTATATGCAAGCTCATGTTTCGTCTTGCGAATTCCTCGAATTCCCTCCAATCCATTTGTACCTTCTCCACAGAATCCTCCTTCTACCACATGCGCCAGAATGTCGTCAACTGTGGGCAATGGAGCGACAACGCTGCGTGGCATGAGCAAAGCAAGGCTTGCCCATGAGCATCCCTTGACCCCATTTTGAAACCATGAGGCATGACCCTAATAAGCACCATCGCCGTTCCATCCGCTTGAGAGAATACGACTATTCTCAACCGGGGGCGTATTTCGTGACGATCTGCACATATCAGCGTGAATGTGTATTCGGTCATGTGGTCAACGGCGAGATGCGGTTGAACGACGCGGGCGAAATTGCCCGGCGCGTTGGGAGGACATCCCGCGCCATTTCCTGTTGATTGAATTGGATGCACTCGCCGTCATGCCCAACCACGTGCATGGAATCATCGTTATCCGTTGTAGGGGCGAAGCATCCGCGGTCACCATTCATGCAGCGAAGACGCCATCAAAATCGGATGCTTCGCCCCTACGGCAACGTCCGAACGGCACCCAACCAGGGTCATTACCCGCCATCTGCAGAATTTCAAATCCATCTCCACCCGCAGAATGAACGCCGCCCGCGGTGCCCCGGGCTCGCCCATCTGGCAACGTGGGTATTACGAACACGTTATCCGGAATGAGGCAGAATTGATGGCCATCCGCGAATACATTCTCAGCAATCCTGCTCTCTGGAACGAGGACGAGAACAACCCCGAGTTGCTGAACACCGGACGATGACCCGCCAAATGAAACGCGGTCCCGAGTTGGACTCGGGACCGCGTTCTGGTTTCTTCGAGGGTCAGACCTATAGCTTGAAAACGTTGACGGCGTTGTCGCGAAGGATTCGCTTCTTGTTGTCATCCTTGAGCGGCAGTTCGACGAACTCCTTCTTGCAGCGAGTGAGCCCGAAGCCGTTGGTGGCCCAGAACACCTTGGTGCGGCCGATCGGCCCATCCATGAAGTCCACCGTCGGCTTGTGCAGGCCCGACGGATAGTAGGCGCCGATATTGCCGTAGACGTTGGGATGCCGCCAGATCATGGAAATCCACTCATCAATCCACGGCCAGCCAGTGTGCGTCAGCACCATGACAAGGTTGGGGAAGTCCATGGCGACCTCGTCGGCATACATGGGCCGGCCCACCTCGCTGGGCAGCGGCTCTGCCGACTGTCCCGTCTGGAAGGTGACCGGTATCCTCAGCTCCACGCACTTGGCATAGAGAGGATAGCACTTCGCATCGCTGGCCTTCAGGCCGAAGCTGTTGGGATGGAACCAGACATACTTGAAACCGTATTCCTTGACTGCCTTCTCCAGGTCTTTGAGGCTTTCTTCGATGCGCCACGGGTTGTAGCCGGCGCCGCCGACTATCCTGCCGCCGCCCTTCTGCACCACGGCATTGACTCGATCCAGATCGAACCCGGTGGCCAGCTTGTTCTCCCGCCTGGACCAGATGTACTGCTGGTCGACGAAGGCCTTCTCGACGCTGACCGCGTCCATTTCCTTGATCATTTCCTGCACGGAAGGCTTGTACTGTGAGGCCACGACCTTCCAGCCGTCTTCCGGGGGAACGCCCAGCTTCTTCAATACGCCGCCGAAGGTGCCTTTCACACAGGCCTGGGATTCGTAGAGTGTCCACATTTCCTTCCACTCTTCCTCGGTCACAACGCCGGCATAGCCAACGCGGCACATGGTGTCGATCGCTTTGACATCAGTAAGCTCCATAACCTTTAGGCTCCCTCCTCTCAGTTTCTTCTGATAACCTCAGACCGGGCGCCCCAGTCTGGCTATTCGCGTTTACTAGAGACTCTGCTCCGTCCTGGCGATGATATCGTCCTGCAGGGTCTTGGTCAGGTCCACGAAGTAGGCCGAGTAGCCCGCCACCC
>DAIQQD010000047.1:7924-11786 GCA_036787015.1 Chloroflexota bacterium | reverse complement strand
TGAAGGGAGGCAACATGGCTGAAGGAATCAAAGACAAAGTCGCCATCATCGGCATGGGATGCACCAGATTTGGGGAGCTCTGGGACCGGAGCCCGGAGTCCCTGATGGTGGAGGCCTTCAAGGAAGCCCTGGAGGATGCCGGCATAGAGAAGAAGGACATCGGCGCCGCCTGGACCGGCACCTGCTACGAAGAGGTCTCGGTGGGCAAATCCGCCATCCCTACTGCCGTATCGCTGAAGCTGCCCTTCATTCCAGCCACCAGGGTGGAGAACTTCTGCGCCACCGGTTCGGAGGCGCTGCGGGGCGCCTGCTACGCCGTGGCCGCCGGCGCATGTGACATAGCCTTGGCCATCGGAGTGGAGAAGCTGAAGGACGTCGGATACGGCGGGCTGCCGCAAAACGAATTGCAGTTCGGCACCAGGCTCCGGTTGGTATTCCCCAATTTCACGCCGCCGGGAGGTTTCGCCCTCATGGGAACCAGGTATTTCGCCAAATACGGACTCAGCCCCCAGGACGGCAAGCAGGCGCTGGCCAGGATCACCGTCAAGAGCCACAAGAACGGGGCCAAGAACCCCAAGGCCCACCTCCGCCGCGAAGTGACCATCGAAGAGGTGATGAATGCCCCGATAGTGGCCTGGCCTTTGGGGCTGTTCGATTGCTGCGGCGTCAGCGACGGCTCCGCCTGCGCCATAGTAGCTCGGGCCGACTTGGCCAAGAAGCTCCGGCCCGATCCGATATTTGTGAAATCGTTGCAGATCGCGGCCAGTTCGGGAGAGGAGATGGCGTACACGGACTATGACATGGCCCATGTAGAGGGGGGCGTTTACGCTTCTCGGCGGGCCTATGCCGAGGCGGGCATCAAGAATCCCCGCGAGGAGATCAGCATGATGGAGGTCCATGACTGTTTCTCCATAACTGAGCTGGTCACCTACGAAGACCTGGGCATATCGCCGCGCGGCAAGGCCAAGGAGGATGTCCAGGCTGGGTTCTTCGACCTTGACGGCAAGGTTCCCTGCCAGCCCGACGGCGGGTTGAAATGCTTCGGCCATCCCATCGGGGCCAGTGGCCTGCGCATGATGTACGAGATGTACAAGCAGCTACAGGGCAAAGCAGGGCCGCGGCAGATCAAGAATCCGAAGATCGGCCTGACCCATAACATGGGCGGCATCCCGGCGGTCAACGTGGTCAGCGTCTGCATCGTCGGGCACTAGCCCGAGGGCGAACAAGTTGTTCGCCTCTATGTGGCTGTTCTGTTACAGTGTCCGCCTGGGGCGGACCGGGGGTCTGGGGTGTCCTGGGCGCATCGCGATGCGCCCCTAGACAGTCGCCTCAGGGGCGTGCAGAGGGGCGAAGCCCCTCTGCGTTACTCATCTTCCCCCAAGAGTGGGGGACATAGGGGGTTGAAGGATACGTCTCCCCACGACCATGAAAGGAGTGAACCATGAACTTCTCTTTCACTGAAGAGCAGCAAATGCTGAAATCCAACGTCCGCAAGTTCCTCGACAGCCAGATCGCGCCCGTCGTGGACGAGCATGAGAAGAAAGGGCCCCTGACCAAGGAAGAGGCGACCGCCTTCATCGGGCAACTGATGCCCTTCGGCTACCTGCTGGGCTTCCTGCCCGAGGATTGTGGCGGCTCCAACCTGGAAGCCAAGACCAATGGCATACTGGTAGAGGAACTGGGGCGGGTTTGGGCCAGCCTGGCCGGGACCATCTTCATCGCCGCCGGCTTCTTCTGGCTGCTGAACGAAGCCGGAAACCCAGATCAGAAGAAGAGGCTGATGCCGCTGGCCGCCTCGGGCGACTACATCGGCTGCCTGGCCATAACCGAACCGGACGTGGGCTCCGACGTATCCGGCGTGAAGACCACGGCCACGCTCAGCGGGCAGCACTATGTCATGAATGGGACAAAGACCTGGATCTCCAATGGCACCATCGCCGACGCTGCTTTCGTCCTGGCCACCACGGACAAGGCGCTGGGCGCTTTAGGCATGTCGTTCTTCCTGGTGGAGAAGAACCAGTCTCCTTTCGAGTCTCGAGAGCTACACAAGCTGGGGCTGCGGTGCTTCCCCACCTCCGAGCTGTCCTTCTCCGACTGCAACGTCCCGAAGGAGAACCTGCTTGATCCGGGCACCGGCTACAAGCGCACCATGGCTTTCTTCGATGTCTCGCGGGCCATGGTGGGCACCCTGTGTACCGGCATCGCTCAAGCAGCCATCGACGCTTCGGTCAAATATGCCCAGGAGAGAATGCAGTTCGGCAAGCCCATCGGCAGTTTCCAGATGATCCAGGAGATGATCGTGGACATGGTCGCGGAGACCGAGGCCAGTCGCCTGCTGGCCTACCGGGCCTTGGACCTGCTGGACGGAAAGCAGAAGTGCCGCTGGCAGTCGTCGCTGGCCAAGGCTTATGCCACCGAGGCCGCCGTGCGAACGACCTCCAAAGCCATCCAAATCCACGGCGCCATGGGCCTCTCCGACGAGTACCCGGTGGAGCGCTACTTCAGGGATGCCCGGACTCTGACCATCCCCGACGGCACCACGCAGATGCAGAAGCTGATCGTGGGCAGAGATATCCTGGGAATACGCGCCGTTACCGGCCTGTGAAAGGGAGAGGGAAATGCGCAAAGAGATCCCGGCTGGCATGTCGGGCTTCAACCCGTTTGGCGACCTGATAGGGCTGCAATTCCTGAAGTGCGAAGGCGGACAGAGCCGGTGCACCCTGGAGGTGGAGCAGAGGCTGCTGAACCCGCATGGAGCCGTCCACGGCGGGGTGCTGTACTCGATGGCGGACACGGGGATGGGCGGGGCCATGTACACCGTCATGGAGAGGGATGAGTTGTGCGCCACCATCGAAATCAAGATCACCTACTTCAAGGCGGTCAGGTCGGGCACCCTGGTCTGCGACACCAGGATCATCAGCAGAGGCAGGAGGGTGGCTGCCCTGGAGTCGGAAATCACCAGTGACGGACGGCTCGTGGCCAAGGCCAGTGGAACCTTCTCCGTATTCCGAGCCAAGGAAGACTGACCGGATGGCCTGATCAGGCGACGGCTCAATAGGGCCACGAAGGACAGAAATCAGGAGGTGCCATGGGCTACATCTTTGATCCCAACGCGCTGCAGGACATCGTCAAGAAGAATCTCAACCTGCCCCTGGAAGAAAGGCTGGATGCCATCATCGCCGGCATCGACCAGACTTATCCCAAGAGAATATGCACCAGGAAGAAATGGGCCTTCACCATAGCCGGTGGTGTTGCCGGACAGTTGACCGTCCTCTATGGGTCGCTTTCGGAGTACCTTCTTATCGTCGGCTTCCCGGTGGGCACTGAAGGCTATTCCGGCCGGTTCGCACCCCTGATATACGACGTCATCATCGAGGGTGAGCATCAGACCTACACCCTCGGCCAGATCAAACCAACGGTCTACCTGCCCGGCGACATGGCCACCCTTCCCAGAGGCACCGACAAAGGCTGTCTGATGAGGCCGGGCAACTGGCTGCTCGAATACGCCCGGGGATTCATCGCCCAAGCGCTGCCCATGGGGATGCTGGCCAGCAGCATCACGACGATGGACTATAGGAGCGTGCGGCGGCAGTTCTGGGAGTACAGCAAGATTTGCACCAGGGAGATTCTGAGAGGGCATTTCTTCTAGAGATGAGTCAAAGCCCCTAATGCAGCGAGGCCGCCCACTGGATTCCCGCCTGCGCGGGAATGACATGATGAAGAGGTGTCCGCCTGAAGCGGACCGGGAACCTCAGGGCAACTCACCCTCTCCTTTATCCTCTCCCATCAAGGGAGAGGCAAGTAGAAACGGAGGTGCAGGAAGAGGCTTCCTGCCGGGGTTTGGGGGTGTCCCCCAATTCCC
>DAIQQD010000047.1:0-7824 GCA_036787015.1 Chloroflexota bacterium | reverse complement strand
CATAGGGGGTTGAGAGAAGGCATAGCAGCATTTGACACAGAGGAGATCGAAGTATGATGGAACTTGCGGACTACAGCGGCGGATTCGATCCAGCGTTCAGCCAAGAGAAGCTGAGGAAGGAGACCCTTTTGAAGCTCCTTCGGGCCTACAATGACTACATGCTGAGGATTGACGGCTACTGGTACCTCACGGTGATGAGCAAGTGGGGCAACGACGAGGCCTTCGACTGCGATATCAAGGTCTGGGAAAAGGCGCAGCTTTGGGAGATGCGGACGATAAGTGCCCTGCTCAACATCCGCGGCGACGATGTGGAGACGCTCATGAAGTACGTCCAGGTCAGTCCCTGGATGTGGATCTACACCTTCAACATCGACCTGAAGAGCCGCCACCATGCCTTGCTGACGATCACCAATTGCCCCACGCTGATCTCCCTCGAGAAGGAAGGAACGGGCCGAGAGAAGCGCATCTGCCAGGAATTGGAGCCGAAACTGATGGGCATTCAGGCTGGCTTCTTCAATCCCCAGATCAAGGTGACTCCGCTCAAAGTACCTCCCCGGACAGGCTACAAAGACTGCTGCTGTCAGTGGGAGTTCAGACTCGATCGATAGACAGTGCACCAGACGCGTCTTGCCATGGCCGGTGTCCTGTCAACCGACGCCGAGACAGCTCATCTCATCATCTCGATTGGAGATGTCCGGGATGCAGCGCGGTTCATTCTTCGAATTCGAAAGCGCGCTTGGTGAAGGCCTCAACACAAGCCCGAACTACCCGCGGATCATAGACGATGCCCTCGCCGCGGGTGAGCTCTTCGAGCGCCTTGTCTATCCCCACGGCCGGCCGGTAGGGGCGGTGGGAGGACATGGCCTCCACGACATCAGCCACCGCCAGGATTCTGGCTTCCAGCAGAATCCTCTCGCCCCGGATGCCCAACGGATACCCCGAACCGTCCAACCTCTCGTGGTGCTGAAGGACGATGTCAGCCACCGGCCACTGGAACTCTATGCTCTTCAGTATGTCATGGCCCACCTTGGGATGGGTCCTGATCATGCTCATCTCTACATCAGTCAACTGACCAGGTTTGCTCAGGATCTCAGTAGGTATCGATATCTTGCCGATATCGTGCAGCAGTCCGGCAACGCGGATTCCGGCGATCTGGGCACTGGGGAGACTCATGTCTCTGGCTATGACACCAGCAAGCTGCGTCACCCGCCTCTGGTGGCCGGCCGTGTAAGCATCCCTCGCCTCGATCGTGGTCGAGATGGCCTGAATGGTGGTCTCCATGGTTCTCTCGAGTTTCTTCAAGCTCTGCTCAAGCTGCCTCGACACTCGTCTCCGCTCGGTTATGTCGCGATCGATGCCACGATACCCCAGCAGGGTCCCATCGCGCCCAAAGAACGGCACCCCGCTTGTCTCCATGACCACAGGGTGACCATCCTTGTGTCGGCAGACGTTCTCCAGAAAGGCGAAAGACTCCTGCTTGGCCACATAGGAGTTGAACGCGGCAGCCACACGACGGGCTTCTCTGGGTGGCATGAAATCGAACGGCGTCTTGCCGAGAAGATCTTGGCTGTCGTACCCCAGCACTGTGCTCACCCTTGGACTGGCGTATGTATACACGCCTTTCCGGTCCACCTCCCAGACCCAGTCGCTGGTGGTCTCGACCAGACCGCGGAACCGCTCTTCGCTGGCCTGCAAGGCCTCCTCTGCCTTCTTGCGTTCAGTGATGTCCTCCACCAAGGCCAGATAGCCGCTCGGTAATCCCTTCGAGTCAGTGCCAAGAGGAGTCACTGTGAGGCGAAGACAGGCCGTCCCCGACCTGGTGGTGTTGTAGAGGCCAGTCCTTCTCGCCAGGTCAAGGTCGATCTGCACCTCTCCAGTGACGGTCTTGCCGTTGCGCAGCTTTCGTTGTGTCTTGTCGGACGAATTGGGGTCCCCAAAAAGCGCCGGGCCTTTCATCTCCGACACATCAGACAATCCGAAGATATCCAGACAGGCCTTGTTGGCACCCACGGTTAAGCCTTGCACGTCGTAGACTATGGCCCCGATGGGCGACCTCTCGAAAATGGCCCGGAACCGTTCTTCGCTGGCCCGCAAGGCCTCCTGGGACTTCTTGCGTTCGCCTATGTCACGCGAGACTCCCAGGTAACCGATTACGGCCCCTCCTGAGTCCCTAAGGTAGCTGACGCGGTTTTCGGTCCAGACCGTGGAACCGTCCTTGCGGGGCAACTCCAGTTCCAGTGTCACCGAACGCCCGCGATCGGACTCGCCTTTCCGCTCCCTGTCCGCCTCCTCATCTCTCACCCTCATGGCCATCTCGAAAGACGCCGGAGTCACGATCTGCTCTACCGGAGTGCCCACTGTCTCCTCAACGCTGTATCCCAGCAGCCGCTCCACCGATGGGCTGACATACGTGAATGCCAGATCCATGCCGATGACCCAGACAACATCCGACAGGTTCTCGGCCAGCAAACGATAGCGTCTCTCACTGTCCCTGAGATCTCTCTCGGCCCGCCTCTTCTCAGTGGTGTTGCGGTAGTTGATGACGATGCCGCTCACCCTGGGATCATGGAGCAGATTGCGGGCTGTTCCCTCGGCTGTGTGCCAGGAACCGTCTCTGTGTTTGAAGCGCACCTCTGCCCCCGCACTCTTCCCGGGGTGGTCCCTCACCCAGGCAAACAGATCGACGATCCTCTGGACATCGTCCGGGTGAATGATCTTCATCATCCCAGGGCCAAACACGCCGCTCATCTTCTCTTCAACGGCGCTCTGAGAATTGGGGCTTTCATAGACGATCTCGCCTTCGGCACTCAGCACTGCTATGGCGTCGCTGGCGTTTTCGATAAGGGCCCGGAACCGCTCCTCGCTTCTCCGGAGGGCCTCTTCCTCCTTCTTGCGCTCCCTCACGTCATGGAGTATGCCCAGAAGGGCAAATGGATGTCCGCCGGGGTCACGAAGGAAACTCACGGTGGTCTCCGCCCACACCATCGAACCATCCTTGTGGATGTACTCGAGGTCCATCTTGGGAGACCCTGACGCACTCCCCGGCAGTATCTTCTCTCTGTGCAACGCATTCTGGAAAGCTCTGGTGGCGGCATCTAGAGAATCAGGGGTCATCCTCAATGCGCCGGCCATGGCTTCTTCCACGGTGTAGCCCAGCAACTTGCTGACGGAGGGGTTGAAATAGGTGGGCTTCAACAGGAGATCAGTAACCCAGATGACGTCTGACACATTGTCGGTGAGCAAATGGTACCGTTTCTCGCTGGCCGCGAGTGCTTCCTCCGCCTTCTTGCGCTCCGTGATGTCGTTTACCAGACAGATCTCAGCCGGCTTGCCTTCCCATATAAAGGAACTCTCCCGGATCTCCGACCACCGGACGCTGCCGTTCTTGCCAAGCCCCCTCAAGGTGAAAGACGAGGAGTAGTTCTTGCTACCGGCCTTTCTGAAGTAGCGCCGCACTATCCTCTCTCGGTCTTCTGCGAGTAGGAAGTCACTGAACGGCCTGCCCCTGATCTCCTCCTCAGAGAACGCGCCAAGCTCCAGGGCTTTCGGGTTGGCATAGACGACGTTGCCGTCCTGCAACACCAGTATCGACTCGTTGGCGCTGTCCAGGATCTGCCGCTGCCGTTCCTCCGCTTCTGCCAGCGCCCTCTCTGCGGTCCTCTGCGCAGTGATGTCTTGCATCAAGATGAGTCCCGCCGTCTCTCCCTCGTACTCAATCTTGACCCCGACGGCTGTGATCCAGACTTCCCAGCCGTCCAGGGAGATGGTTCTCACATCCATCGTTCTCCGCAGATCGCCCTCAACAAAATAGCCGGCCATCATGCCGGCTATGCGCCCTCTGTCTTCCGGAGGGATGTGATCAAGGGGATCCACGCCGACCATTCCCTCTGGGGATTGATAGCGGAAGATGGCAGCGGCAGCCTTGTTGGCCAGCACGACCTTTCCGCTGCCGACACCAACAAGTACCGCCCCCTCGATCAGGCTATCGAACAGAGTCATCGACGTCAGTTTGTCCAGCCGCCGCGCCATACCACCCCATCAAGTCGGTGCTCTACGATTTCATTATAAATGTCATGTCAATCCGGATTGGATCGTGTCATACCTCTGCCCCCTTTGAACGATGACGCCCGTCACAGTTCAGCCTGCCTAAGGCAGACCAGGGGCTTGGGGGGTGTCTTCCAGTAGGCTGATCTCCCCTGAGGGTGTACCTCAGCTCCTTCTTCCCTTCCCCCATAATTGGGGGACATAGGGGGTTGACAATCGTCTCTAAGGCTGCCCTTCAGAACGAAGCCGACTGCCTCTTCTCCAGGTGATAGTGGTACACCAGGGGCGCCACTTTCAGGCCGGAGTCCACCGCCTGCTGCGAGCCCATGAACGCCGTGCTGCCGGCATCGAAGCCCACGTAGAACAGCCCGGCTATGGGAGATTTGGCCGAGGGCTTGTATTTGCCGCACTGCCCGATGGTGACACACAGCCCGCAGGCTTCGCCGCCCTGCGCCGGCAGGACCTGGTCGCGGCTCTGCGCCGATACCTGGACCGGGCCGGCATACGGCCCTTTGGACTCGATGACCGGCACTATCTCGGGGAACATCTCGGCCATCTGCTCATCTGTCTTCTTCCAGAGCGCCTCGATGGTCTTGTCCTGCGGATTGGGCGAGCACGGCGTGCCGAATATGAGGAGCTGCTTGCCCGGGGGGCCCATCCCCGGATCATAGTTGGTCGGCACCAGCACAGTAATGATGAGGTCCGCCGGCATCTTCCCTTTCTTGACCTGGTCCTGGCGGTCCAGGTCCCACCAGGCGTCATCGGACCAGACCTGGTACAGGCCGCAGTCAAGCACAGGCTCGCTCAGAACCCAGTGGGCACCGGTGAAGCCGTTGCTCGGCAG
Organism: Chloroflexota bacterium; assembly: GCA_036787015.1. GTDB lineage: Bacteria > Chloroflexota > Dehalococcoidia > UBA2247 > RBG-13-53-26 > JAFGCL01. The sequence goes on along the minus strand of DAIQQD010000047.1, from coordinate 2,936 downwards.
CAATCCCTTCACATAGCTGACATAGCTCTTGTCAAAGTACTGTTCCCCGACGAGCTTGAGCACGGTCGGCTGAAGGCCGGCGTTGCTGACCACGATCGGCGCTTTGTACACAGCGTCTTTGGTGATGACGCCGGCAGCCCGGCCGTCTTCTATCAGGACCCTTTCGACCCTGGCCCTGGTCTTGATCTCGCTGCCGCACTCCTTTATGACCTGGGCAAAATCCTCGGACATGCGGCCATAGCCGCCCACAGGGTAGCCCAGAGGCTGCCCCATCAGGCGCTGGAAAGCCTTGATCACCTCTGACATTGGCACCAAGTCTATCAGGCCCACGTTGAAGGCATGGGTCAGGAAGGCGAGGTATCCATAGAGTCTGCGTGGCATTACCTCGAACTGCTCCAGATACTCCCGAACGGTGGTATCATCGAAGGAGTTGATCCTCTCCGGAGGCATCAAGACAATCTCACCCAGCACCTGTACGGCAGCTTCCCGTTCCTTGGCATTCAGTTGCCAATTGTCGAACATGATGTTGGGGTCCGGCAGGACATATGGATCCATCTGGGTCACGGTGCGCAACCACTCGCCGCCTGACTTCCGGTACAGCATGCCCATATTGTTCAGGCCAACCCGGAACTTGGACTCTATTCCTAGAGCCCGGAAGGCTTCGAGCCACGCGCCGCCCTTGACAGGCAGGCCACCGGTAGGCCAGCGCTCCCCCTTGTACCCCTTCATCGACAGCGTCATTTGCTTGCCGCCGACGCGCTCGTTCTTGTCCAGCACCAGGACATCGAGCCCCCTCTTCGCCAGCAGAGCCGCGCAGGTTATCCCTCCCGGCCCCGCCCCCACCACGATGACGTCATACTTCTCTTTCTTGGCCAATTTCACTCCCCCTTATACCTCAAGAGCCGAAACGGGCAGCAGCAGTATTGCCCCCGGCCATCAGCATGTTACCAGCTACTCGACTCCACGTCTGTCAGGAAAAAGATGACAGGATCATAACGGCCGGCCGGATCGCCAGCCAACGCACTGGCACTTGAGTCTCAACTCATGTGCACGCGAATGGTAGAATTATCCCCGGGACGCTGAAACGGCCCCGAAACGTCACTTGCGGGAGATATCACCACAGCGAGTCATGATGTCACAAACGTACGGATACGCCGGCCGGATATTGAAGATCGACCTCTCATCGAGGACTTCGGAGATCGTGCCGTCCGAGGCCTACACCCGCTTCATCGGCGGGCGCGGCTTCGCCGCGCACCTCTACTGGGAAGAAGTGCCGCCCGGTGTCAGCGCCTTCAGTGAGGACAACCGGCTCATCTTTGCCGTCGGCCCTCTGGCCGGTGTCCCCGTCATCGGCGGATCACGGTGGGGCATCTACGGCAAGTCCCCAATCCCCACGCCACAGACGTTCAGCTACAGCAACCTCGGCGGCCGGTGGGGAGCGGAACTCAGGTTCGCCGGCTACGACGGACTGGTGATCTGCGGCAAGGCTGACAAACCCGTCTACTTACTCCTGCGGGACGGGGCAGTCGAGTTCAGAGACGCCTCCGAGTTGTGGGGAAAGGGTGCGGCGCACACACGGGAGGCCATCAAGGGAGAACTGGGCAGCGACGTCCGGGTGGTGGCCGTCGGGCCCGCCGGCGAGAACCTGGTGTCCGCCGGCGGCCTTCTGGCCGACGCCGACGCCAGCGGCTCGGCTGGGCTGGGCGCCGTCATGGGCTCCAAGCGCCTGAAGGCCGTTGCCGTAAAAGGCAGCGGGAAGAAGGTGGCCATAGCCCATCCCGAGACTCTGAAGCAATTGACCGACTATCTCCGCACCCTGAACCGCGGCAGCTTCACCGCCTGGGGAACGGACTTCGTGGTGAGCGGCCCGAAGGTGAAGAAGGACCCCTGCTTTGGCTGCCAGGGCAAGTGCCTCCGCACAAAGTACACGGCCGACAACGGCACGGCCGGCAAGTTCGCCTGCCAGTCGTCCCTGTTCTATCAGCAGTGGGCCTGGCGGTACTACGGGCAGCAGAACGAGGCGGCCTTCCACGCGAATCGGCTCTGCGATGACTACGGCCTGGACACCTGGTTCCTGGAGCAGGCGCTGGCCTGGCTCTATCGATGCCACCGGGCCGGCTTGCCCGTTGAGCAACGGCTCGGGCTGGAGATATCCAAGCTGGGCAGCATCGAGTTCATCGAGAGCCTGGTGAAGATGATTGCCCTGCGCCAGGGCTTCGGCGATGAGTTGGCCGGAGGATTGAGCCAGGCGGCCAGCGCTCTGGGCGGCCAGTCGGCGTCACTGATCAAGCACCCGGACCCGTACGAACCCCGTATCTACCTGACGACCGCGCTGTTGTGGGCCACGGAGCCCAGAGAGCCCATCCAGGCGCTGCACGAAGTGGGCTACCCGCTGGCCAAGTGGACCACCGGAATCAAGGGAACAGACAAGACGCACGTGGACAGCGAGGCAGTACGGGCCATAGCCAAACGCTTCTGGGGCAGCGAAGCCGCCGCCGATTTCACCACCGCCGAAGGCAAGCCCTTGGCGGCCAAAATGATACAGGACCGACAGTACGCCAAGGAGAGCCTCATAGTCTGCGACTGGATATATCCCATTTCAGACAGTGAGCGCAGCCCGGACCACGTCGGCGATCCCACTCTGGAGAGCCGGCTGTTCTCGGCGGTGACTGGCATCGAGACCGACGAAGCGGGGCTGTACCGCATGGGGGAGACCGTGTTCAACCAGCAGCGGGCTGCCATCATTCGCGATGGCCGATGTGGTAGAGAAGATGATAGACTGCCTGAGGATTGGCACAATGAACCTCTGAAGAGAGGCGTGATGGACCCCGAGTGCCTGGTGCCGGACAAGAACGGGAAGCCGGTCTCGCGGGTAGGGGCGGTGGTGGACCGGCAGGAATTCGAGCGGATGAAGGACGAGTACTACCGGATCAGGG
>DAIQQD010000241.1:0-3268 GCA_036787015.1 Chloroflexota bacterium | reverse complement strand
AGCGGAGGCGAGTACGTTTCTGAATCTCTATCTTCATGAGCTACGAAGCTATCAGAGAACTCCCGAGGGACTGTTGATGCCAGAGGTGCGGTATCGTGACACTCGAGAGACTGTACCAGTGTGATGGCTATGGCGGTCTCGTTGCGGCCATCACCGATCTGACCAACTGGCAAGGAGAACATGATACCTACGATGCCGCAGTGTTCACCGGCATCAAGCCCTGCCTAGGGTATCTCCAGGAGCATGTACCAAGCTGGATGCTACAGAGTCTTATCGAAGGTCTCGGCGAAGAAGTTGTAACAGAAGAAGCGGACTAGACATGGCAAAGAAGATACACCCATACAACGCCAGCCGTTGGTCGACATTATCAATATCTTAGAGAGGGGGTGCTAATGTGCGAGTGTCATCAGTCCCCTGTGACTATCTGGGGCTGAAGGGGTGGGGAGCAACGGGTTGAGGGTCTACAAGTCACTGCTGGGGCGAATCGCCGGGCTAAGAAGAAAGCCTACCTTGGAGAGGTAAGCTTTCTCTTATCTTCTCGCCTCAGAGCGGGGGGTGTCCTCTCTGAGACAATCTCATTATCTTCTAGTCAGACCATGCTGTATGTGACCTGAATCTCAGCTTGGGATACAGGGGGCCACACTGGCCAGGACGAAAATGGTTCCTTTTTTCGATCCCCCAAGAGTGGGGGGGGCTGAAAGAGAGCCAGCAGCAGGCCTATTCGACCTGAGCCAGCGCCACTGCATAGTTGTGCCCGTAGGTCTTGGCGCACTTGGGACACGTGGTGAAATAGACGTAGTGCTTCTTGGCAGTCTTGCCCTGTGAGGCGATCTGAGAGTCCATTTCCTTGATCCATTTCGGTACGGCGTTGTACGAGCCATCAAAGACCTTCGTGAAGAATGCGCCGGAAAGGGCCACATTCTTGACCCCAGGGACTCCTTTGGTCACCGCGAGGTAGAGCTCTGACTTCCACGGCGATGGATCGTAGGCCATGAGCAAGAAATCCTCTATCTCGGGTGCCGCCCCGGCTTCCTGTGCCTGCTTCCACATCCGCGATACTGTGCGCGCGAACATGGGCGGAAACGGCATGTGGAGGAACTGGGGAATGGATTCCAAGGTGAAGGGCTTATCTTTCCACTCATGCGTCTTCCCATCCCAAGGCGTGGGATCGAACTTGGGGCAGCAGGGCTGGCCGTCACCTTTGCCGTGCGTCATGGCTCCATACTAATCCCGAATCGGCTAGATGGCAATAGTCCATGGTCTGCTCTCGTGGCATGAGTGCGAGGTAGAACGATGCGGAGATGCCCTGTCGGACACTATGCATTGAGGTCGATTGGGGCAGCATCACAGTCGAACCGACAAGTCGATGGTAGTTAGCGCTGACCCAGGTTCCGTATGGTACGAGCACGGCGCGGCTGGAAGGACCGCAGGCGGTTGGCTGGCCTACTTCTTGGACACCTTGGTCTTCTTGGCTTTCTTTGGCGATGCGCTCTCAGCCTCCCTGGCAGGTGTCGCTTCGCCCTCGCCTGTCCACCGCCAGTAGATGCCGTTACTGATGCAGATGGACTGGCCACATTTGGAGCAGAGAATCCGGTACGGGCCGTCGAAAGGCGGTTCCTGGCCCATCACGGCTTGCCGGCAGTTGGGGCAGTAGATCTTCTTGATGCACAGTTTCATTGACTGACCTCCCTCATTCCCCTTAGTTATACCATGCGCTGAAGCGGAATGATAGCAGCGCGGGGTTGGGGCACGGTGGGGCCTATCAGAAATCCGTCAGAGATCATGGTGGCGGAGGGGGTGGGATTCGAACCCACGCTCGCCATAAAGACGAGAACGGTTTTCAAGACCGTCTCCATAAACCGCTCGGACACCCCTCCGCAGCGTAAGGAGATGATAGCACAGGGAGTTCCTATCATGACAGTGGGTGAAGTGGGATGGCAGGGTACTGGCATCGTGGTCGGGGCGATCGGACTCGGACCGACGACCATGCAAGGCCCATTCAGAGAGGAGAATTCCCAATCTGTCATTCGCGGAGCAAACCGGACATAATGCCACCGGCCCGAAAACCGCCATTTGTGCTCAGATGTCTTGTGATGTCACGCTGTATCCGGCGGTATTTGGCTGCAGTTCTGGCTGCAGCGACCGCGTTTGGGGATATCCGGCCGTGGAGGCCCAGAGAAGGAGAAGGGTGGACATCGCTGCCCACCCCTCCAGCAGTTCTCATGCACGGAAATCTAAGAGGGACACCCCTCCTCATACTGTCGGATCAGCTCGCTCAGCTCGTCCTCCAGCAAGATCAGGGAGTTCTCAGTATCTGCAAGATCCTCTTCGGTACCGTGGCCAGGCTGTACGCGTATCCTTACCATCTCGAGCTTCATTGTTGAGCGGACTCGTTCGAGTTCCGCAATCTTCCGTTTCAAGTCCAGGCAACTCCTCGGAGACAGTTTCACTGCCATTTGCGTACCTCCTCAGCCGTGGATGTGACAACAGCGTTGTCTGCTTCCATCAGCCCAGTAGGACTGTTATAGCATGTGGCTGTCTCAAGAGTGTCTCTGAAGGCGGCGGCTTCATCACAATGCGGTATCTGTGCTGCCGCTGTGATGCAGGCCTCTCTGACTCCAGGCCCATTTCATGACAGGAGGATCAGCAATAGAAGGGGCGCCAATGGCGGGAGGTCTGCGACGGAGATTCAAGCCGTCGTATGGCCTGGAGAGTGGCCCGTCATGGCCGTTATCGTCGATGCCCTTCTCTGTGACCAAGACGAGCGAGGACACTCATAGCTGCTCGCTGCCAGGATTGCAGGATGAGAACGTGCAGAGTCTGGAGGCAGATCTCCCAAAAGGGTTGCCTCTGGCATCCGTTGGGTGATGGTGTGAGAGTTCTGAGGGTATGAGAGTCGGGGCGGTCGGATTCGAACCGACGACCACCTGAACCCCATTCAGGAGTGAGACATACCAAAGTGTCAATTCACGTTCAGACTAGACATAACGGGTTTTGGCCTTCATGCTTGGATGGTATGGGTTAGGACATAGGGATACAAGAAAATGTTTGATGAGCCGTTTGATGAAATGACGCTTGGCCGACGCTCCGCAGGAGTCCCCCGAAACCTCACATACGCCCTTGTGACCATCTGGGGCTGAAGGGGGGAGGGAGGAACCAGCGGAATGGAAGACTAACCTGGCCCGGTTGCAGAGAAGTCAGTGGAGCCGGAAGGGAATCGAACCCCCATCTTCCATAGGATGCTTTCCCGTTAAGCTACAGCCCCACG
>DAIQQD010000046.1:0-11807 GCA_036787015.1 Chloroflexota bacterium | reverse complement strand
ACCTCTGGGGCCGCAGCGTCGAGTGCGGCGTGCTGGAAGACCCGTGGGCCGAACCTCCGGAAGAGGTCTACGCCTGGACGGTCTCGCCTCAGGCAGCTCCCAAGGAGCCGCTCTATGTAGAGATCGGCTTTGAGAAGGGTATCCCCACGGCGCTGAACAAGAAGAAGCTGGGCGGGGTTAAGCTGATCGAGGAGTTGAGCCGCCTGGCCGGCATGCACGGCGTGGGCCGGATCGACCACATTGAGGACCGGCTGGTGGGCATCAAGTCCCGCGAGATATACGAGGCTCCCGCGGCCACCGTGCTGCTTGCCGCCCACAAGGCGCTGGAAGCCATGACCCTGTCCAAGGAACAACTGCGCTTCAAGCAGATTGTGGCGGCAGAGTATGCCAGCCTCATCTACAATGGCCTGTGGTTCAGCTCTTTCCACCAGGACCTCATTCCGTACGTGCAGAGCACCCAGCGGCACGTCACCGGAACGGTGAGGATCAAGCTGTTCAAGGGCAACTGCACCGTGGTGGGCCGCAAGTCGCCGTATTCGCTGTACCAGCACAAGCTGGCCACGTACGATGTGGGCGACCAGTTCGACCAGAGCGCGTCGCCGGGCTTCATCCAGATCTGGGGCTTGCCGGTGCGCGTGCAGTCACAGATCCAGCCGGATACGAAGGACATCGGGTAGAGCAGAGCGAAACCCGCCTGCGACCGAAGTGAGCGCGGCCGAGGCTTTTTCCCGTATGTGTCCTTGGTCCGACGCTAGACAACTTGTTACTTGTGTGATATGGTTTTACAGCGGTATCACTTACGGGATCGTGCAGCGCGTTCATGCTTGGGAAAGGAGAAATCCATGTTCTGCACGAAGTGCGGCAAAGAGACCACAGACAATGCGGCGCTCTGTACTGGTTGCGGCGCTGAGATGACAAGGAGACAGATGGCGCAGAAGACCTGGTTGAGCACCACCGCTGGGATCCTCGATATCGTAGCTGGGAGCCTCGTTCCTCTCTCCTTTGTCTTCCCGATTGCGGCAATGCTCTTAGTCATGCACGAGGGTGGCGAAGTCGAAGCAGAGTCCGGTTGGTTCATTCTTCCGGCACTTATGGTGATCGGCGGTATTCTTGCCACAGTCGCGGGAATCCTACTTCTGCGGAGGAAGAAGCGTGCTGCTGCGATCGCTGGGGCTGTGGGAGCGACGCTGACACTCTCGCCTGTTGGAATCGCCGCATTGGTGCTGACAATCGTAGCCAGAAGAGAGTTCGAATAGAGCACAGTCCATCAAGCTGCATGCCAGAAGCCGCGACGACACGTCCGATGTCATCTCCTGGGCAATCTTAAGGAGGGGCCCTTGTTCTGTTCGAAATGCGGTAAGGAAGCAAATGAGTATGCCACGTTCTGTGCCGGTTGTGGCGCTAGCCTTGCGGGCGGACAGCCATCAGTAAAGAAGAAGTATCTGAGCCTCGCCGCGGGGATCATCGACATTGCGGCCGGGGGCTTTTCTCTGGTCTCTCTGCTCTTCGTGGCCATAGTAATGGTTGTCGTGGCCGGGGATGGTGAAATTCCGCTGTTCATGGCGCTTATTCCGTTGGCAATGGTGATCCCGGGCGTGCTGGCTGTCGTCGGCGGCATCTTCGCTTTACGAAGGAGAAGCTGGGTCATGGCGCCTATCGGGTCCATCGCCCTGGTAGTGACGTCATCTGTTCCAGGCATAGCGGCTGTGGTGCTCACGGTCATGGCCAGGGACGAGTTCGAATAGTAGCCAACACCGAAGTAGCCTCTCCCCAGCCTTCAGCAGATCGACTCCCCTTGCACGGTTGAGTAGTTATGGTAATATTGGCGACTAATAGGGCAGGATATGAGTAACATACGCGGACGCTTCCAGAAGGACGCTGACAAGCTGGTGCAGCAGTATACGGCCTCCATCCCCTTCGACCAGCGCCTCTACCAGCACGACATCGCTGGCAGCATGGCCCACGCGAAGATGCTGGCCAAACAGAACATCATCACGGACAAAGAGGCGGAGCTCATCGGCATGGGTTTGGTGTCGATCCGCGAGGAGATCGAGCAGGGGCAGTTTCGGTTCAAGGCGGAGCTGGAAGACATCCACATGAACATCGAGGCCCGGCTGACCGAGAAGATCGGTGACGTAGCCGGCAAGCTGCACACAGCCCGCTCCCGGAACGATCAGGTGGCCGTGGACTTGCGCTTGTACTGCAAGGAAGCCATTGCCGAGACCATCAAGGGTCTCAGAGGGCTGCAATCCGCGCTCGTGGATGTGGCCGAGGCCGACAAGGCTGTGGTGATGCCGGGTTACACGCACCTGCAGCGGGCGCAACCGGTCCTCCTGGCGCATCACCTGCTGGCCTATTTCGAGATGCTGGAGCGGGACGCTCAGCGGTTCCAGGACTGCTTGAAGCGCACCGACGTTCTGCCTCTGGGCAGCGGGGCGCTGGCGGGGGTTCCCTACCCCATCGACCGCGCCTTTGTAGCCAAGCAGCTTGGTTTCAGTCAGCTCAGCCAGAACAGTTTGGATGCCGTCTCCGACCGCGACTTCGTCATCGAATACGAGGCCGCCGCCGGTATGGCCATGATGCACCTGTCCCGCCTGGGCGAAGAGCTGGTGCTATGGTCGTCGGCGGAGTTCGGCTTCATTGAGGTCGACGACGCCTATGCCACCGGTTCCAGTATCATGCCGCAGAAGAAGAACCCCGACGTCGCAGAGCTGGGCCGGGGCAAGACCGGGCGGGTGTACGGGCACCTGATGGGGATACTGACGACCATGAAAGGGTTGCCCTTGTCATACAACAGAGACCTCCAGGAGGACAAGGAGGGCCTGTTCGATACCGTGGACACTCTGCTGTCGACCTTGGCTGTTTTCGCCGGTATGGTGAAGACGCTCAAAGTGAAGGCCGACCGCACCGGCCAGGCTGCCGGCCAGGGGTACATACTGGCCACGGATGTGGCGGACTTTCTAGTGAAGAAGGGATTGCCCTTCCGGCGGGCGCATGAAGTCGTGGCCAAGCTGGTGAGCTATGCGGTCGGGAAGGGCAAGGAATTGCACCAACTGGAACTGAGTGAGTACCGGCAGTTCTCGCCATTGTTTGATGCCAGTGTGCTTGACATCAGTGTGATCTCATCGATCAAGGCGCGGAATGTGGTGGGGGGTACGGCACCCGAACAAGTGGAGGCACAGCTCGCCAGGGCCAAGGGTTTGCTGAGGAGTGGGGGTGGCGGCTATTGAGTATGCTTCTGTTGTGTGCGCAGGCACCTGGTGCAGACGTTGACCCTCTTCTTGCTTCCATTGACGACCATCGCGGTGCGGTGAACGTTAGGTGCCCAGATGCGATGGGTGCGCCGTTTGGAGTGGCTCACGTTGTGACCAGTTTGATTTGTCTTCCCGCAGATTTCGCACATTGCCACGGTTTCTTACTACCTCAACGCTTTGATAAACACGGTCTTTACTGTAAGATTACCAGTAGATAATACAGGGAGAACGGAGAATATGCAAGAACCGCGAGGGGAAAAGGGGTCGGGGACGGCGGTGTATAGCGGTCAAGACCTCAGGGAAATGTTTGCCGCTGCCACGTCGTGGCTGGAGAAGAGCGTTCCGGACATTAACGCCCTGAACGTTTTCCCGGTGCCGGACGGCGATTGCGGCACGAACATGCTCCTGACCATGCGGTCCACCCTGGAGGAGGCCTATCGCGCTCCGGACAACGATGCCGGCGCGGTGGCCCAGGCGATGGCCCGGGGCGCTCTCATGGGCGCCAGAGGAAACAGCGGCGTCATCCTGTCGCAGATCTTCCGCGGCCTGGCGCAAGGGCTGGAAGGCCACGACTCTTTCAGCGGGAAGGAATTTGCCGCGGCCTTCACCAAGGGATCGACGGTGGCTTACAAGGCGCTGACCCGGCCGGTGGAGGGGACAATACTGACGGTGGCCCGGGATGCCTCCACAGCTGCCCGAGACGCTTCGGCCAAGGACGACGACCTGGTGCCGATCCTAGAGGCCACGGTGGTCGCGGCCAGGGAATCTGTAGCCAGGACCCCCACCCTCCTGCCCACCCTGAAGCAGGCTGGGGTGGTGGATGCGGGTGGCCAGGGGCTCTACGTGCTGTTTGAGGGCGCTCTGCTGCACCTCAAGGGAGACACCGATGTCATGGAGGTCCGCCGCCCTCAGGTGGTCCAAAGTGTCATACCGTTGGTCACCAAGTTTCCGCAGTTGATGACCGAGAAGGAAGAACCCTTTGGATACTGCACGGAGTTCGTCCTGCAGGGACACAAGAGACTGAATCCGGACAAGATTAAGAAGAGCCTGACCAATGAGGGGCAGTGCCTGATCGTGGTCGGCGACGATAACCTGGTCCACATACACATTCATACGTTCGATCCCGGCAAGGTGCTGCACCATGCCACGTCTCTGGGCATCCTTCACGAGATAAAGATCCAGAACATGGACGACCAGCACAAAGAGTACACGGAGATGGTCAAGGCCCAGGCTCCGCCGCCCGAGATCGCCACGGTGGCGGTCGTGGCGGGGGACGGCCTGGGGCAGGTGTTCCGGAGCCTGGGTGTAAGCGCCATTGTCCCCGGTGGGCAGACCATGAATCCCAGCACCCGGGAGATGCTGGAGGCCGTCGAGGCTGTGCCGCAGGACAAGGTGATCATCCTGACTAATAACAAGAACGTGGTTCCTGCTGCCAAGCAGGTGCGAGGGCTTACCTCCAAGAAGGTGAGGATTGCGGCTACAGAGACCGTGCCTCAGGGAGTAGCCGCGCTGCTGGCTTTCAACTACGATGCCGACTTGAAGACGAACGCGGCTGCGATGGAGGACGCCCTCTCGGCGGTGAAGACTATCGAGGTGACCCGGGCGGTGCGCCCCGCCAAGATCGGCAATATCAAGATCGTGCGCCGTCAAGCGATTGGGTTCTTGGACGGGGAACTGAAAGCCGTCGGGGAGAAACCCGCCCAGGTTCTGCTGGATGTGCTCAAGAGATCGGGCGTGGAGAAGAGCGAGATAGTCACTGTTTACTATGGCAAGGCCACCAGGCGCTCTGAGGCGGAAGAGGTGGTCGAGCGCATCCGTGAGAAGTACCCCGACCTGGAAGTGGAGTTGATCTACGGTGGCCAGCCGCACTATAACTACATTGCGTCTGTAGAGTAGTTTCTTAGGGCAGTCAGTGGTGAGGATTGTAACGGACAGTGCCTCCGATATCCCGGTGGAGGTCGCCAAGGAACTCCAGATTACTGTTATCCCCATGTATGTGCGCTTCGGGACCGAAGTGTACCGCGACGGGGTTGATCTGAGCACAGATGAGTTCTACCGCAAGCTGATCGCCAGCCGGACCGTCCCTACTACCAGTGCCCCAAAGATGAAGGATTTCGCCGAGGTCTATGAGCGGCTGGCTGAAGAGACCGACGAGATTCTGTCGATACACCTCTCCTCGACGTTCAGCAGTGCCTATGAGACGGCGGTGCGGGCCAGCGGGCGCATCAAGAGAGAATGCCACGTAGAGGTGGTCGACTCGCGGACCGCGGCCATGGGGTTGGGGTTGGCGGTGATGGCGGCGGCGAGGCAAGCGCAGGAGGGGCGGAGAACGCAGCAGATCGTCAAAATGGTGAAGGAAGCTGCTCCCAAAGCCCGCGTCTATGTCTGCTTTGAGACGCTGGAGTATCTGAGGAGAGGGGGGCGGATCGGGAAGGCGGAGTCCCTGCTGGGGTCTCCCATCAAGGTGCATCCCATAATCGGACTGGAGAACGGAGAGGTGAAACCGCTGGGCCGGGAGCGGAGTCGCACCAGGGCTTTGGACAGGCTCTGCAGGCTGGCTGAAGAATGTGCGGATGTGTCCAGCATAGCGGTGGAGCAGGGCGCTGCCCCGAATGAGGCCGACCGGCTGCATTCGAAGCTCGCCGCCATCTTCCCCGGGAAGGATATCCACTCGTCTGTGTTTGGGAGTGCAGTGGCGGTCCACACGGGACCGCGTGTTGTTGGCGTTTGTATGCTGGGAGGCTGAGAAATATTGGTGAAGGTTGTTACTGATAGCACCTCGGATCTTCCGCCGGAGATAGCAGAGGAACTCGGGATCACTATCGTTCCGGCATATGTTCACTTCGGCAGCCAGTCGTACCGTGATGGAGTGGACATCACTCCCGAACAGATATACGAGAGGATGTCCACCGGATCGGTCCACCCCACGACCTCTTCCCCCGCGCCGGGCGATTTCACCGAAGTGTACAACAGGCTGGCTGAAGAGACCGACGAGATTGTTTGCCTCACCGTCACCTCTAAGCAGAGTGCCATCTATGAGGCCGCCATGACGGGCAAGCAGTCCTTCAAAGGGAAAAGCCGTGTCGAGGTCATTGATTCACAGTTGGTGACCATGGGCCTGGGCCTCATGGCCATGCTGGCGGCCAGGGAAGCCCGGAGCGGCAAGACCATCAATGGCGTGTTGGACGCGGTGCGAAGCGCCATTCCACGGACCCACGGCATGGCTACGTTGGATACCATCAAGTATGTCGTGAAGGGGGGACGTCTGGGCAGGGGTAGTGGACTGCTGGGGTCGCTGGTGAAGGTGAAGCCTTTGCTGGAGATCAAGGATGGCTGGATAAAGCTTTGCGGAGTGACGCGGACCCGAAGCGTTGGTATGGAGCGGCTGTGCCAGTGTGCGATGAGGCATCTTCCCATTGAGGACGCTGCTGTGGTGCACAGCAACGCTCTTCGTGAAGCGGAAAGCCTGGCTGAGAGGATACGGTCGCTCTCTCCACAGACTTGCCCGGCGATAGCCAAGCTTAGTTCAGCTCTGGGTGTACATGGCGGTCCTCAGACACTGGTGGTAGTTGTCAGGGAGAGCAAGACCGAGGCGGAGAAGGCTGCTGAAAGAGAGGGCAAAGCCAAGAGGTTCACGCTGCCCACTCTGCGAATCCCGCACCGGCAGTAGGTTCCACCACACCTGACACATTGGGGGGTCGGCTTGCGAACGACGGCAGCATCAGGCCCGCACGTTGAGGCGCTACTGAAGATCCTCGAGCTGGAGCGATCTAAGGGCTATGGGGATGTGGTGGTGGTGGGGGGGTTGGACCGTTACCTTCAGAATTACCTCAAGAAAGCCAGGGACACTGGTGGGTCCTCTTCTGCCTCCCGAATCTGCCCGCCGGATTTCAGGTACGCGGCTCTCGCCAAGGAGCAGCGCCGGCAGTGGGCGGAAAAGACTCGCCGGCTTCTGACCGAGAGGCCCTCCGACAAGCCAAGCTCCGCCAAGAAGTCCTCTGCCAGGCCCGTGCCAGTCAAGCAGGCACCACCGCCGCCACCGGGCATGACTTTGGACTCGCCGATTACCGCTGTCAAAGGAATCGGCCCCAGCATGGCTTCCAGATTCGCCAAGCTGGGCGTCCGGACCATCAGAGAAATGCTCTACTTTTTCCCCCGGCGCCACATGGACTACGGTAACCAGAGGCGCATATCTGAGCTTGACGTTGGATTGGAGCAGACTCTGGTAGCTACCGTGTGGGAGGCCCGGCAGGTGAACCTGGGGGGTAGGTTGGGTACCGAGGCCATCGTGGTTGACGAAACAGGCAATGTACGGGCCGTATGGTTCAACCAGCCATATCTGGCCCAGCGCTTCCGCACCAACGCGCGCCTGGTGCTCTTTGGCAAGGTCGGCGTCTACAAAGGCAAGAAGGTGTTTGAGTCGCCGGAATGGGAGCTTCTGGAATCGGAGGCACTCCCGCATGCTGACATGCTGGTTCCGGTCTACCCTCTGACGGAGGGGTTGTATCCGCGGTCGGTGCGGCGGCTGGCGAAGGCCGTTGTCTCTGGATGGGCGCCCCGGCTGGGAGACCATCTGCCGGGAGAGGTGAGGAACCGCTGCGCGCTGATGCCGTTGTCTGAGGCCATCCAGCAGGCCCATTTCCCGGATTCCTCCGAGAGCCGGAATGAGGCCAGGAGGCGGCTGGCGTTTGATGAGCTGTTCTTGATCCAGATGGGCGTGGCGGCCAGGAAACTGGAATGGCAGGAGACCCAGGCCTCTGCCGCGTTTCGGATCGACGATGACTTGCTGCGGCGATTCGGCCATGGCCTCCCGTTCAGCTTCACGCCGGCGCAGGAGCGGGCGCTGAAGGAGATTCTCACTGATGTCAGCCAGACGAGGCCGATGAGCCGCCTGCTGGAAGGGGATGTGGGCAGCGGCAAGACCGTGGTGGCCACGGCGGCCCTGATGATGGCTGCGGCGAATGGTTGTCAGGGTGTTCTGATGGCTCCTACCGAAATCCTGGCCGAGCAACACTTCAACACGATCTCCACTATTCTGTCACGATTGGGACTGTGTGAAGAGGAGTCGGGTTTGCTCCTCAGGTTCCCTTCTCTGCCGCCATATCCGTTTGTGATGGCTCTGCTGACCGGCAGCCTGAAAGCCGGCGCGAAGCGCAAGATACAGAAACAGGCTGTTGAGGGTGGCGTGCACCTGGTCATCGGCACCCATGCCCTGATTCAGAAGAGCGTCGAGTTCCGGAAGCTGGGGCTGGTGGTGGTGGACGAACAGCACCGCTTCGGGGTGCTGCAGCGCTCCGCGCTGCGGCAGAAGGGGGCCAACCCCCATGTCTTGGTGATGACGGCCACGCCCATACCCCGCACTCTGGCCCTGACGCTGTACGGCGACCTCGACCTCTCGGTCATCGATGAGCTTCCTCCGGGCCGCGTGGCCATCGAAACGAAGTGGCTGGAGCCGGCCCAACGTCAGGCGGCCTACAACTTCGTCCGCCGCAAGATCGGCGAGGGCAGACAGGCCTTTGTCGTCTGCCCGCTGATCGAGGAGTCCGAGAGCATCGAGGCCAAGGCCGCCGTGGCTGAGTACAAGAGGCTGTCCGAAGAGATCTTCCCTGATCTGCGCCTGGGGTTGCTGCACGGGCGCATGTCGTCCGCCGACAAAGAATCGGTCATGAGGAGCTTCAAGGATAGGCAACTGGACATACTGGTATCCACGCCGGTGGTTGAAGTCGGCATCGATGTGCCGAATGCCGTGGTGATGCTGATAGAGGGAGCCGACCGCTTCGGCCTGTCACAGCTTCATCAGTTCCGCGGTAGAGTGGGCCGTGGGGAGCATAAGAGCTACTGCCTCCTGCTGGCGGAATCGCCGTCTTTTGAGGGAAGGGAGCGCCTGAAGATCATCGAGCGCACCCGTGATGGCTTCCTGCTGGCCGAGGAGGACCTCTGGCTGCGCGGGCCCGGCGAGTTCTTCGGCACTCAGCAGAGCGGCCTGCCGGACTTGCGCATGGCCAGGCTCTCAGACGTGGCTCTTCTGGAGATAGCCCGCGCCGAGGCCATCCGTCTTCTGGCGAGCGACCGCGGCCTGAAACGGCCAGAACATCGGCTGCTGGCCAAAGAGGTGGCGCGGGTTTGGCGGGCGGGTGGGGAGGCGGGGTAGGCTTGCTGAAGAGGGAATTCGACCGTCAACTCGAGAACCTGATTCAGAAGGGATACCCGGGAGCTGCTGGTCTATCAGTTCGCGGTTTCCTTAATCACATCGAGCCGCTGAGAGGCGAAGCCGAGAAACTGGGCCTTCCCGAAGGTGACCTCCAGAAGGGCCGCCTGCCATTCGTCATAGTAATCAAGAGCGAGCTGATACCGACCGATAACGTTATGCTGCTGGTCGAGCGCGAAGGGAAGAAGGGATACGTTAAGCTGCATCCGCACGTGCCGGGGGATTTCGGGGTGATTGATGGCGTCCTCATCCCGGGCGGCATGGCCTACCTCATAGTGGATGTCGACAGAGGCAAGGACAGCCTCGACGTTCCTCCCGTTGAAGCCATGAAGAGGATCAAGAGGGTGAATCGTTCGCCGCTCACCATAGACGAGGGTGTGGCCATCATCACGCAGTATCCGGAGTTCCTGATGAAGAACAACTGCTTCTCCTTGCTCGCGTCTCGCGCTGCCGGCAACAAGCGGGTCCCGGCCATATGGATCAACAGCGGTAGGCGGCCCCGTCTTGGCTGGTGCTGGGATGGCACTCCCCACACATGGCTCGGCTCCGCTTCTTGTGGCGGCAGGATCGGCATATGAACGGTCTTCTTCCATTTCAGGCGGGGAGTGAGATGCTGTATATTTATTGCAGCCACATTGTGCTGGAAAGGAGCGGGAGCTTGGCGGGCTCCCTTTTGAAGGCGGAATATGGTTAGACGCAGAATTACTCGACTTCTGGAAGAGGCCGTGGCGGAGGCGCAGCAGCAGGGGCTGCTGCCGCAGGTAGCGCTGCCGGAGGTCATGCTGGAGCGCCCGCAGAGCGCCGGGCACGGCGACTACGCGAGCAACTTCCCGATGAAGCTGGCGCGGGTGGCCAAGGCCAACCCGCTGGGCCTGGCCGAGAAGATCGTTCCGCTGATCCGGCCCATTCCGGAGCTGGAGAAGGTGGAAGTGGCCCGCCCCGGCTTCATCAACTTCACCCTGCGAGGCGACTGGCTGGCGCAGCAGGTGGATGTCATCCGCAGTGAGCGCGAGAAGTTCGGCGCCATCGACCTGGGCAAAGGTCAGAAGGTGCAACTCGAATTTGTCAGCGTTAACCCTACGGGGCCGCTGCACGTGGGGCATGGGCGGGGGGCCATCATGGGCGACACCCTGGCTAACGTGCTCAGCGCCGCCGGCTACCGGGTGGTGAAGGAATACTACGTCAACGACGCCGGCGGCCAGATCGGCGCTTTCTACCGCTCCCTGTATGCGCGCTACCGCGAGGCGCTGGGCCAGCCGACCGAGATTCCGGCCGATGGCTATCACGGCCGCTACGTCATCGACATGGCCAAGGGGATTATTGCCGAGAAGGGCGACCGGTTCCTCAAGATGCCTGAACCGGAGGCTGTGGCTGAGATGGGGGTCATCGGGCTGAAGAAGGTCATGGACCTCATCCGGTCTGACCTGGAGTTGCTGGGCGTGCGCTTCGATGTCTGGTTCAGCGAGAAGAGCCTCTATGATAACGGGCAATACGAGAAGGCGATTTCCATCCTGCGGGACAAAGGCCACGTGGTGGAGAGGGAAGGCGCGGTGTGGTTTGCCTCCTCAGAACTGGGGGAGGACAAGGACAACGTCCTGGTGCGCACGACCAGGGTGCCCACCTACTTCGCCTCCGATGTGGCCTACCACTACAACAAGTTCCTGGAGCGCCACTTCGACCGGGTGATCAATATCTGGGGCGCCGATCACCAGGGCCATGTTGCCCGCATGAAGGCGGTGCTGGGGGCGTTGGGGATAGACCCGGGCAAGCTGCAGATCGTCATCACGCAGTTGGTCATGCTGAAGCGCGGCAATGTGGAGGTCAAGATATCCAAACGCAGCGGCGACCTGGTCACGCTGCGGGAGTTGGTGGAGGAGGTGGGGGCCGATGCCTGCCGCTTCGTGTTTCTGTCGCGCTCGGCCGATAGCCAGATGGACTTCGATATCGAGCTGGCCAAGAAGGAGTCAGCGGAGAACCCCGTCTATTACGTTCAGTATGCTCATGCCCGCATCTCCAGCATCCTCCGGCTGGCCCAGGAGAAGGGCATCGACTTCAGCCAGGGAAACGTGTCTCTGCTGACCACGGAGGCGGAGCTGGACTTCATCCGCAAGATGCTGCAGTTACCCGAGGTCGTCGAGACGGTGGCTACCAAGCTGGAGCCGCACCATCTGCCGTATTATGCCCAGGACCTGGCCACGGCGTTTCACAGCTTCTACAAGCAGTGCCGGGTGGTGTCTGACGATGCGGAGTTGACGGCCGCGCGGCTGAAGCTGGTGGACGCGGCCCGGATCGCCTTCGCCCGCACGCTGTCCTTCATGGGCATGAGCGTGCCGGAGCGGATGTAG
>DAIQQD010000003.1:30230-31617 GCA_036787015.1 Chloroflexota bacterium | reverse complement strand
AAGACGTCGGGCAACTGCGACATCATAGAGGTCACGGAACAGGTAGCCAAAGAGGTTGATGGTTCCGGGATTGAGAACGGGATCGTCACTGTATTCGCTGTCGGCTCGACGGCCGGGATCGCCACCATAGAGCACGAATCAGGGTTGGTGACTGACTTCAATGCCATGTGGGACAAGCTGATTCCACCCAGCGTTGGCTACCATCATAATGAAGCATGGGGTGACGGCAATGGCCATTCGCACCTGCGAGCCTCTCTGCTAGGGCCATCATTGACCGTTCCGTTCACCAACAAGAAGATGCACCTGGGTACATGGCAGCAAATCGTCTACGTTGACTTCGACAACCGGCCCCGTTCGAGGGAAATCGTACTCCAGATCATCGGAGACTAGCTAGCCACATGCCTGACCTGGACTTCATCTTCAACCCGAGATCAGTGGCCATTGTGGGTGTTTCCTCGGTCATAGATTCGCTGACCAACCGCAATTTCCTGAAGCCGCTACTGGAGTGTGGCTACCGGGGGAAGATATACCCGGTCAATCCCCGCCTGACCGAGATCATGGGGCTCAAGGTTTACCGCAGTGTTCTCGAAATACCCGGGCCGGTGGATTCTGTGGTGTCCGGCCTTCCGGCTTCGCTGGTGCCGAGACTGATGCGTGAATGCGTAGAGGCCAAGGTGAAGACCGTCACCTGTTTCAGTGCCGGCTTCGGCGAGACCGGTGAAGCCGACGGCATCAAGCTGGAGAGACAACTGGCCGACATCGCCCGCCGTGGCCGTGTGCGTCTCCTCGGCCCGAACTGCCTCGGAGTCCACAATCCGGCGATAGGCTACACGTTTGAGGCGGGCGGTTCCAGACGCAAGGGCAAATTCGGATTTCTGTCACAGAGCGGAGGCAACACCAGAGATCTGATTCTGGCGGGAGCGCAACGGGGCGTATCTTTCAGCAAAGCCGTTAGCTATGGTAACGCTGCGGACCTGGATGAGACGGATTTCCTGGACTACTTTGCCCGCGACCCCGAGACCGAGGTCGTGGCCGCCTACATCGAAGGGATCAAGCGGCCGCAGAGTTTCCTTCCGGCGCTCAGAGAAGCGGCCAGCAGCAAACCCGTGATCATCCTTAAGGGTGGCGGGACTGAGGCCGGAACGAGAGCGGTCATGTCCCACACCAGTTCCCTAGCGGTGAGTGGCAGGGTGTGGGATGCTCTCTGTCGTCAGACCGGCGCCATGCAGGTGGCCGACATGGCCGAGCTTGCCGACGCCGTGCTGGCATTCTCTTATCTGAGGCCGCCGAGAGGCAGGCGGACTGCTGTAGTGGGAATCGGCGGGGGTGCCAGTGTCCAGGCCGCTGATGATTGCGAGAAGGCAGGTCTAGTCGTTCCTCCATTCCC
>DAIQQD010000003.1:0-30130 GCA_036787015.1 Chloroflexota bacterium | reverse complement strand
TTTGGTATATAATGGTTATTCGTCGATTCTGTGCGGGTGATGTGGTGGGGTGCGGTGGTCGACGGTGCCTTGACTGCGGTTACCGTTGATGTTATATTTACTGTTTGCGTGTCTTGAAGGAATGAAGAAATGCCGACCGTAAATCAGCTAGTGAGACATGGACGCAGGAAGAAGCTCCGGAGGACGACAGCTCCGGCGATGCGTGTTGGATTCAATTCGCTAAAGCGGCGCGCGACTAAGTCCAAGGGGTCGCCGCAGAAGCGGGGGGTCTGCATCCAGGTGAAGACCATGACCCCCAAGAAACCCAATTCTGCCTTGCGCAAGATTGCCCGGGTGCGACTGACCAATCACATGGAGGTGACTGCCTATATACCTGGTGAAGGGCACAATCTGCAAGAGCACTCCGTGGTGATGATCAGGGGTGGTAGGGTGAAGGATCTGCCTGGGGTACGCTATCACATTATACGGGGTACCCTGGATGCCGCTGGGGTGGCTGACCGGCGGCAAGCCCGGAGCAGATACGGAGCGAAACAAGCCAAGGGCTCGGGGTCCTCAGGGGCATAAAGCTTCTGGACTGTCCAGAGCGGAAGAAGGCGAAGGAGTACCCGGGCTTTTTTGTGGGCTGGAGACTGAGGAATGCCAAGAAGAAAAGGTAGAGTAACAAAGAGAGAGCTAAAACCCGACAGCAAGTACGGTAGCGTACTGGTGGCCAAGATCACGAACAAGGTCATGCAGGGCGGCAAGAAACGGACAGCCGAAGCGATTCTATATAAGGCTCTCGAGCTTGCCTCCCAGCAAGTGAAGAAGGCGCCGATTGAGGTGCTGGAGCAGGCCGTCAAGAATGTGACGCCACTCTTGCAGGTTAAGGCGAGGCGTGTGGCCGGCGCCACTTATCAGGTTCCTATGGAAGTCACCGGCGAACGTGGGACCACACTAGCAATAAGGTGGCTGCTGGATGCGGCCAGGTCACGGAGTGGTAGATCGATGGGTGAGAAGTTGGCGGCTGAGATAGTAGATGCATCTCACAATCAGGGTGCGGCTGCCAAGAAGCGTGAGGATACTCACAAGATGGCCGAAGCCAACAGGGCCTTTGCGCACTTTAGATTCTAGAGAAGTCATTGGCTGTGAAACAACGTTCTGGAACTGCGTTATCCCCCGAGTTGGCCACTAGTAGCAAAGCAGGCGTGGGTGGTATGTCTGAGGGCTTCAGCCTGGATAGGGTAAGAAACATCGGGATCATTGCCCATATTGATGCCGGCAAGACCACTGTTACAGAGAGGCTGCTGTACTACACCGGTCGCACCTACAAGATCGGTGACGTGGATGACGGTACAACCGTGATGGACTTCATGGATCAGGAGCGAGAGCGGGGCATCACCATCTCTTCTGCGGCCACGACCTGCTATTGGCTGGATCATCGGGTCAATATCATCGACACCCCGGGGCACGTGGATTTCACCGCCGAGGTGGAACGAAGCTTGCGAGTTCTGGATGGTGGGGTGGTGGTTTTTGACTCCGTGGCCGGCGTTCAGCCTCAGTCCGAGACCGTGTGGCGCCAGGCGAACAAGTACCGCGTTCCCAGGATATGCTTTGTGAACAAGATGGATCGCGTTGGCGCTAATTTGAACCGAACGATTGAGATGATACGCAAGATATTGGGCGCGAAGGCATTGCCCATTCACTTGCCGCTCGGGGAAGAGAAGTCCTTTGAAGGGATGATTGACCTCATAGAAGACAAAGCCTGGATTTTTTCGGAAGGCGCGGATACACCGCCAGTCGAACTACAGGTTCCACAGGCCTACGCTCAACGCGCTCGAGAACAAAGGGATATTCTTGTCGAAAAGCTGGCCGAAGAAGACGACCAGCTCATGCATGTTTATCTGGAAGGGCGCAATGCCAGCGCGGCCGATATCAAGGCGGCTTTGCGAAGGGCGACTCTGGCCGGCAAGGTTGTGCCCGTCCTCTGCGGGACTGCGCTGAAGAACAAGGGCATTCAGCAACTGCTGGACGCGATAGTGAACTACCTTCCATCGCCGTTGGATGTGCCGGCGGTGGAGGGGACTGATCCTGAAACAGGGGAAGTGGCCAGCCGCCCTGGGAGCGAAGACGCCCCTTTTTCGGCCTTGGCTTTCAAGGTAGTTTCGGATCCCTTTGTCGGCAGGCTGGTTTACCTCAGGATCTACTCCGGGAAGGCGGAAGGGGGCACTCGCCTGCTGAACTCCGCTAGAGATGAGAAGGAGCGGCTGGGCAGGTTGCTGCGCATGCACGCCAACCATCGAGAAGACGTGGATTCCGCCTATGCCGGCGATATAGTGGCCGCGGTAGGGTTGAAGAACACGCTGACCGGTGACACGCTGTGCGACCCGGCGGCCCCCATTATTCTCGAAGCCATCACGTTCCCTGAGCCAGTGGTCTCTGTCGCCGTCGAGCCGAAGTCCAAGGCAGATCAGGACAGGATCGGAGAGGCCATGCAGAAGCTGACAGAGGAAGATCCCACTTTCCAGACGCACTACGACGAGGAGACGGGGCAGACCATAATATCGGGCATGGGAGAGTTGCATCTGGAGGTCCTGCTGGAGCGGATGAGGCGCGAATTCAGGGTGGAGACGAAGACCGGCAAGCCGCAGGTGGCGTACAAGGAGACAATCAAAGAGAAGGCGCGAGCTGAGGGGAGATTCATCAAGCAGTTTGGCGGCCGTGGTCAATACGGTCATGTGGTTATTGAAGTCGAGCCGGGTGAGAGGGGTACTGGATTTGCGTTCGTTGACAGAATCAAGCAGGCAGCGATACCAAAGGAGTACATCCCGGCAGCGAAGGCCGGCATAGAGGAAGCCCTGCGTAGAGGAGTACTGGCCAACTATCCCCTAGTGGATGTCAAAGTCACCCTCATCGACGGCAGCTATCACGATGTAGATTCGTCTGACATGGCCTTCAAGATGGCTGGATCGCTTGCCATCCAGGAGGCGGTACGGCGAGCGAAGCCGACCCTTCTTGAGCCCATCATGAAGCTGGAAGTATTCGTTCCAGAGCAGTTCCTTGGAGACATCCTTGGTGATCTTGATGGAAGACGGGCGCGCATTGAGGACATCAAGTCTACGGAGGACTACCGGGAGATCCGGGCTTTCATCCCGTTGGGAGACACCTTTGGCTACACCACGGTCATACGCTCACTGAGTCAGGGGAAGGCCACGCATTCAATGGAGTTCGATCACTATCAGGAAGTGCCCTCATCCCTGCTGGAGCAGATTGCTATTAGAGCCAAAGGTAGGGTGATATAACATGGCTAAGCAGAAGATTCGCATCAAGCTGAAATCCTTCGACCACCGGATACTGGACCAGTCGGCAGCCCAGATCACAGGGACGGCAGAGCAGACGGGTGGACGGGTGGCTGGGCCGGTGCCCTTGCCGACACGCATTGAGAAGTTCTGCGTTATTCGTTCTCCGTTCATTGACAAAGACTCCAGGGAGCAGTTTGAGATCCGGACGCACAGGCGACTGATCGATATTCTTGATCCCACCACGAAGACCATCGAGGCGCTGACACGCTTGAATCTGCCTGCTGGTGTGGACGTAGAGATCAAGCTCTAGGCAGAGTGGAAGAGCAAGGTTCTGATCATGATTGAAGCTGAAGGTATCATCGGTCGAAAGCTGGGAATGACCCAGGTATTTGACGAGAATGGCCGGCTGGAGGCAGTTACGGCCGTCTCAGCAGGCCCATGTTTTGTGACTCACATCAAGACTCAGGAGAAGGATGGCTACTATGCTGTCCAACTCGGGTATGGCGAAGCGAAGCGGCTTAATTCTCCCGAGAAGGGTCACCTGAAGGCTGCCGGGAAGCAGGTGCAGCACCTTATGGAGATCAGGGTGGAGGCACCCACGGCGCTCAAGGTGGGCCAGACTCTTGATGCCAGCTTGTTCAAGAAGGGCGACAAAGTTGACATAATCGGCATATCGAAGGGCAAAGGGTTTGCCGGTGGTGTGAAAAGGTACCATTTCCGGGGTGGACCCAAGACCCATGGCCAGTCGGATCGCCATCGGGCACCTGGCTCCGTAGGTGGCACTACTTCTCCGGCCAGAGTCTACAAGGGGCAACGCATGGCAGGGCATATGGGCAACAGGCGCGTGACGGCGTTGAACATAGAAGTGGCTCAGGCTGATGCAGGGCGGAATATCGTCCTGTTGAAGGGCGCGGTTCCCGGTGCCGAAGACGCAATTGTGCTGATCAGGAAATCGATCAAGAAGAAGTAGAGATGCAGTTAGCTGTTCGTAACTTGGCTGGTGAAGTCGTCGACAACATAGATGTAGATGGCAGTGTTTTTGAGGTGCCTCTGAATAAGTCAGTGGTTCATCAGGCGATGGTGAGGCAACTCGCCAATGATCGTCTCGGCACGGCGGATACCAAGACGAGGGCGGAGGTCGCTGGCAGCACCCGGAAGCTCTACAAGCAGAAGCACACGGGAAGGGCGCGGAAAGGAAGCGCCAAATCCCCGCTGCTGAAAGGCGGAGGAATAACCTTTGGCCCGCACCAGAGGAGCTACAGACAGAGGATGCCGAAGAAGATGCGCCACTTGGCGTTGCGATGTCTGCTGTCGGCGAAGGCGTCGTCGGGTGAGATTCTGGTGGTGGATCAGTTGAAGCTGGATAAGCCCAAGACGGCCGAGATGGCCGGGGTCTTGAAGGCGCTGGGTGTGACCTCTTCAGCGTTGGTGGTTACCCAGAAGCCCGAGGCCGGCATAGTGAGATCGGCTCAGAACCTGCAGGGAATCAGGACCTTGCCGGCGGACTTGCTCAACGTCAAGGATCTCCTCACCTACAGCTATATGGTGATAGGGGTGGACGGCTTGCGGGCCGTGGAAAGCGGTCTGGCAGTGAAGGCGCCCGCGCGAGTTGGATGATATAGAATGCACACTTACGAAGTACTGCGTCGGCCAATAGTCAGCGAGAAGAGCATCATCCTGCAGGGGCACAGTAAGTACACCTTCGAGGTAGCCTCTGGGGCGAGCAAGCACCAGATCAAGGAAGCTGTGGAGACGGCCTTCAAGGTGGATGTGTTGGGTGTGAATGTGGTCACTGTTCAGGGGAGCATGAAGAGGATTGGCAGGCGGCGGGTGCAGTCTTCACCGTGGAAGAAGGCCGTGGTCACGGTGAAGGCCGGACAGAAGATCGAGTTCTTTGAGGGCGTTTAGAGATGGGACTTAAGACATATAGACCTACATCTCCGGGCAGGCGGGCCATGGTTGGTTCGACCTTTGAGGAAATCACCAAGAAGAAGCCGGAGAAGTCTCTTCTGGTCTCTTTGAAGAAGAACGCTGGCCGGAACAACCAGGGCAAAGTGACGGTGAGGCATCGCGGTGGCGGTTCCAGGCGGAAGCTGCGCATCATCGATTTCAAGAGAGACAAGGTTGGGGTAGCGGCTGAGGTTCTCGGCATTGAGTATGATCCGAACCGGTCAGCCTATATTGCACTGGTGCAGTACCCCGAAGGCGAAAAGCGCTACATTCTGGCCCCGCTGGGATTAAGTGTGGGTCAGAGTGTGATGTCTGGCCCTGATGCCGAAATGAGGGTGGGCAACGCTCTGCCCATTGGCCAGATTCCGGTGGGGGCCATGGTGCACAATATCGAATTGCAGCCCGGCAAGGGGGCCCAGATAGTCCGGAGTGCGGGTTCTTCTGCGCTGATTGTAGGGCGAGAGGATAGATATACGTTGGTGAGATTGCCCTCCGGAGAAGTCCGCAGAATACTGAACGTCTGCATGGCCACAGTGGGGCAAGTGGGCAATGTCGATCATCGGAATGTGAAGTTGGGCAAGGCCGGCTGCAGCAGGTGGAGGGGCAGACGACCCACGGTGCGCGGTGCAGCCATGAGCCCGCGCGACCATCCACATGGTGGTGGTGAAGGGCGGAATCCCAGAGGCATGAACCCGAAGACGCCTTGGGGAAAGCCGGCGTTGGGCCACAAGACCCGCACGAACAAGGTAAGCGACAGGATGATCGTCAGTCGGAGAGGGAAGTAGGAGAATGAGCAGGTCGACAAAGAAGGGACCGTTTGTTGAGCCGAAACTGATGAAGAGGGTGGAGGCTATCAACAAGAGCGGTCAGAAGGCCGTGATTAAGACATGGTCCCGGGCTTCTACCGTCGTGCCGGAGATGATTGGACAGACGATAGCGGTTCACGATGGCAGGAGGCATGTGCCGATCTTCATCACGGAAAACATGGTCGGACACAGGCTCGGCGAGTTTGCGCCTACTCGAACGTTCAGGGGTCACGTGGGCAAGGTGGAGAAGGCTGTCTAGGGGATCGCGATGGAAGTGAAGGCAACCGCCAAGTACATTGGCATATCACCGCAGAAGCTGGAGTTGCTGGCAGAGACGGTGCGGGGTAAGAAAGTGAACGATGCCCTGGGTATGCTCAGCCTGTCTCCCAGTCCATCGGCGAGGATACTGGCGAAAGTCATAAAGTCGGCCGCAGCCAATGCCGAGAACAACTATCAAATGGTATTGGCTGACTTGAAAGTGGTAAGGTTGGTAGTCAATCAGGGGTCCACCCTGAAGCGAATTCGCGCCCAGGCTCGAGGACGCGTAAGTCCCATACTGAGGCACACGAGCCACATCACTGCCATAGTGGATACGGAGGAGTAGTTGGGACACAAGGTTCACCCTACAGGATTTCGGCTTGGCATAACTCAAGACTGGCGTTCGCGGTGGTATTCGCAGAAGCACTACACGGAGTTCGTTCAAGAGGACGTGCGCATCCGCAGACTGGTTATGGACAAGACCTATGAGGCCGGGGTTTCCAGAGTAGACATAGAGAGATGGGCGAACGACGCCGTCATCACTGTCCACACGGGGAAGCCGGGCATTGTCATTGGACGTGGCGGACAGCGGGTGGATGAGCTGAGGCGTGCTTTGGAGGAAGTCTGCGGCAAGAAAGTGCGTTTGAACATACACGAGATCCGGGAACCGGAGCTTGACGGGTACCTAGTGGCGCGCAATATCGCCAGCCAAATGGAGCACCAGATATCGTATCGCCGGGCCATCAAGAGGTCCATGCTTCGCACCATGCAAGCCGGCGCCAAGGGGGTCAAGGTGATATGCAGCGGGCGACTTGGCGGCGCCGAGATAGCACGCCGGGTGACTTTCAGGGAAGGCAGAGTGCCCCTTCATACACTGCGGGCCGATATCGACTACGGGTTCTGCGAGGCGCGGACGCTGCTGGGCCGCATTGGCTGCAAGGTTTGGATATACAAGGGTGATGTGTTTGCCCAGGTTGAGGAGTTGGAAGCACCAACCCCGCCGCCTCAGCCATCTGCAGCCCCTCAGCCGGCAGCGGCAGCACCCGAGGCTCCGGTGCAAGAGAAGCCGGCGGAAGTGGCCCCGGAGGCGCCTGTCGAGGTAAAGAGCGATGCTGCAACCGAATAGAGTTAAGTACAGGATGATACACAGAGGCCACGTCAGAGGCAAGGCCAGCACGGGGAACACGCTGGCTTTTGGCGACTATGGGCTGCAGTCCCTGGATGCTGCTGAAGTCAGTGCCAGGGAGATCGAAGCCGCGCGCAGGGCCATCGTGCATTATCTTCGCCGTGGAGTCATGCTGTGGATTCGCGTCTTTCCGGACAAGCCGCTCACTAAGAAGCCAGCTGAGACTCGCATGGGCAGCGGCAAGGGTGCCCTGGATCACTGGGTGGCGGTTGTCAGGCCGGGGAATATGGTCTTTGAAATCAGTGGTGTGAAAGAGGACGCGGCCAGAGCCGCATTTCGACTGGCGGCTCACAAGCTCTCTATTGAGACCAAGGTCGTGGTGAAGGGGGCGGACTAGTGGCGGAGGATCTTCGTGTCATGAGCGATGACGAGCTGGCGAAGCAGGTGGAAGAAGCACACCGCGAACTGTTCAATCTCCGGTTTCGTCTGGCTACCAAGCAGCTGGCCAACCACCGAGAGGTTCGGAGTGTGAAGAAGAGGATTGCCAGGTTGAAGACGATTATGCGAGAAAGGGAGATGAGCAAGGCATAGGAGACGATGCTGGCACTAGACTGAGTGGTCAGCTTGTCGAGATGGGGCTCTAGGGGTATTTGATGGAGAATAAGCGGAAGAACCTTTCCGGGCGAGTTGTGAGCAACAAGATGAATAAGACTGTGGTGGTGGCTGTGGAGTCAACTGGTCCCCACCGGAAGTATAGGAAGACTGTTAGGAGGATCTCCAACCTGAAGGCGCATGACGAGAAGGGGACATGTCGAGTCGGCGACGTTGTAGAGATCGTGGAATGTCGCCCCCTCTCAAAGACGAAGCACCACAGGGTGCTCGAGGTAGTGTCCAAGGGACAGTTGCCTGAGGTTCAGCCCGATGATTCAAATCTACAGTAGACTCAAGGTAGCGGACAATACTGGGGCAAAGACCCTGATGTGCATTCACGTCGTGGGTGGTTCGGGGCGCAAGTACGCCAGCATCGGCGATGTGATTGTTGGCACGGTCAAACAAGCACTGCCGAGGGGTACTGTCAAAGATCATGAAGTGGTGCACGCGGTGATTGTGCGTGTCGCCAGACCGTACCGTCGTCGGGATGGCTCCTACATCAGGTTCGATGACAACGCGGTAGTCATTCTGGATGAAGGAAACAATCCAAAAGGCACCCGCATCTTTGGGCCTGTGGCTCGAGAACTGCGAGAGAAGGACTTCACCAAGATCATCTCGCTGGCCCCGGAGGTGCTGTAAACCCGTGAAGATTCGCAAGAACGATACGGTTCTGGTCATAAGCGGCAAGGACAAGGGGAAGAAGGGCAAAGTCAGATTTGCCTATCCCGGCGAGTCGAGGATCATGGTGGAAGGCATCAACATGATCAAGAAGCACTCGAAGGCTCGGGGTGCGGCGAAGCAGGCAGGTATTATTGAGCGCGAGGCTTCGGTCCACGTCTCGAACGTGATGCTGATCTGCAACAAGTGCGGCCAGCCCGTGAGAATCGGGTGGCGCATGATCGAAGGGAAGAAGGTTCGCACTTGTGCGGCGTGTCATGAGGTGATTGACTGACCATGGCAAACCAGACTAAGCCCAGGTTGAAGGAGAGATACGAACAGGATATCGTTCCGGCTCTGATGAAGGAGTTCCGGTTCGACAACGTGATGCGCGTTCCCAGGGTGAAGAAGGTGGTGCTCAATATCGGCTTGGGCGAGGCGATCGCAAATCCTAAGGCTCTTGAAAGCACTGAGAAGGACTTGGCAACTATATCGGGTCAACACCCGGTGGTTACCAAGTCCAAGAGGTCAATAGCCGCTTTCAAACTGCGCACGGGGATGCCGATCGGGATGATGGTTACGCTGCGGGGCCGGCGGATGTATGAGTTCATGGACAGACTGGTCAGCGTGGTGCTGCCCCGCATCAGGGACTTCCGTGGCGTGTCGCGGACCTCGTTCGACGGAAGGGGCAACTATAGCCTGGGGTTCAAGGATCAACTGATGTTCCCTGAGATTGACTATGACAAGGTGGAGAAGCCTCGGGGCTTTCAGATCACTATTGTGACTACAGCTCGGTCGGACGAGGAAGGCAGGCGTCTCCTGGAGCTCATGGGGATGCCGTTTGTGAAAGGTTAGAGAATTGGCGAAGACTTCTAAGATCATCAAATGGCAGCGACCTCCAAAGTACAAGGTTCAATATCATAGCAGGTGCCGGCTGTGCGGCCGCCCCCGCGGCTACATCCGGAAGTTTGGAATCTGCCGCATCTGTTTCCGGGAGTTGGCCCTGAAGGGTGAGATTGCTGGAGTCAAGAAGTCGAGTTGGTGAGGCGGTATGACGACTGATCCCATTGCTGATATGTTGACCCGAATACGGAACGTCAATATGGTGAGGCAGGAATATGCTTTGGTGCCATGGTCGAAGATGAAGGTGGCGTTGGCCAAGGTGCTCAAGGAAGAGGGTTTCATAAGGGACTTTGAGATTCTGAGGGGAAAGCCGACTCGGATGATCAAAATCTATCTCAAGTACAAGGATAGGAACCAGCCGATAATCATGGGTCTGAAACGTGTGAGCAAGCCTGGGTTAAGGGTCTACGTGGGAGCTACGGAAATCCCCCGGCCTTACGGTGGGCTAGGCATCGCGATTGTTTCGACGCCAAAAGGTATCATGACTGGTTCGCAGGCATGGAAGCAGCATCTCGGCGGTGAGTTGCTGTGCTACGTATGGTGATCCAGATATGTCGAGAGTAGGAAAGCTTCCAATAAAGTTGCCCTCCGGCGTGACTGTCGATATCAAGGGAAATGAAGTGACGGTCAAGGGGCCCAAAGGGGAGTTGCGGCGGTCGTTCGACGCCGCGATGTCCATCACGATGAGCGAAGGCAGCCTGGTGGTGACACCGCCCGGTGATCAGAGCCGATACGGCGCGGTTCATGGGCTGACACGGGCGCTATTGGCCAACATGGTGGAAGGTGTCAGCAAGGGATTCGAGAGGGCGCTGGAGGTTGTCGGAGTGGGCTACCGTGTGCAGAAGGCCGGGGACAAGCTGGTTCTTCAATCAGGGTTCACCCATCCCGTAGAGGTAGTGCCGCCGCCGGGGATTTCCTTTGTTGTGGAGGGCACGAACCGCGTGAAAGTTGTGGGGGTGGACAAGGAGCTGGTGGGAGACGTTGCTGCCAAGGTGAGGGCTATCCGAAAGTGCGATTCCTACAAGGGAAAGGGCATCAAGTACGCTGGTGAGAAGATTCGCCTGAAGCCTGGCAAAGCCGGCAGGGCAGCGGCCAAGAAGTAGATAGAGTCATGAAGAGAGTAGTGAAGAAGAGAACCAGGCTGCTGAAGAAGAAGCATCTGATCCAGCCGAGACCGCGTCTGTGTGTGTACCGCAGCTTGAACCACATCTATGCACAGGTAGTCGACGACGGGAAAGGGCAGACGATTGTGAGCGCGTCGAGCAAGGACGCAGAGCTGAAGGTTGACGGGCAAGGCAAGGCGAAGGTGGCCGCCATGGTTGGCGATCTGGTGGGGAAGCGGGCGGTGGAGAAAGGGCTGGCCGAGGTTGTCTTTGACCGGCGAGGGTATCGATATCACGGACGGGTGAAGGCATTGGCCGAGGCGGCGAGAAAAGCCGGATTGAAATTCTAGGTTGGGAAGAGAGATGGTGCAGGAAGAACTCGAGGCGAGGGAAGAGCTAACTGAAAAGTTGATCTCGGTGAACCGTGTTGCCAAGGTTGTCAAGGGTGGCAAGCACCTGAGATTCAGTGCACTGGTGGCGGTGGGTGATGGGAAAGGCCGCGTGGGAATTGGGATGGGAAAGGCGAACGAAGTGTCGCTGGCCATCCAGAAGGCGGGCGCCGTTGCCAAGAAGAAGATGGTCCGAGTGCCGCTGGTGGGGACCACAATTCCGCATGAGACGGTAATGAAATACGGTGCGGCCAGGGTGATGCTCAAGCCGGCAGTGCCGGGGACTGGCGTTATCGCGGGAGGCAGCATGCGCGCTGTCCTGGAAGTAGCTGGTGTGAAGGACATCCTGACGAAGTGCCTGGGCACCACGAATTCCGTTAATGTGGTCAAGGCGACGATGAAGGCTCTGACTGAGTTGAGAGAGCCGGAGAAAGTGGTTGCAGAGCGGAAAGGCTCGCTGTCAGCGAAAGGGTGAAGTTCAATTGGCCAAACTGATGATCACGTGGGTCAAGAGCGATATTGGCTATGCCAAGGATCAGAGACTGACTATCAAGGCCCTAGGTTTGCACCGTCTGAACCAGAGTGTGAAGCATGAGGATTCGCCGTCCATCCGGGGCATGGCGCTTAAGGTGAAGCACTTGGTCAAGGTGGAAGAGGTGGAGGAGTAATGCTGAGGCAGAATGATCTGACTCCGCCGCCCGGTGCGAAGCACGCAAGGAAACGCGTTGGCCGGGGCTTGGGCAGCGGCCACGGCCGTTTCTCCGGTAGAGGGCAAAAGGGACAGAAGGGTCGGGCCGGGCCGGGGATTCACCCGTATTTCGAAGGCGGCCAGTTGCCCTTGCACAGACGATTGCCGGGGAAGCGCGGTTTCACCAACATTTTCAGGACCGAGTATTCAGTGGTCAACGTCGGCAAGCTGAATGTGTTTGAGGCTGGGAGTGTGGTGGGCCTTGATGAGTTGACGAAGGCAGGGTTGGTCAGTTCGAGCACCAAGCCTGTGAAGATCCTGGGCACGGGGGAGCTTGACCGGGCCCTGACCGTGAAAGCAGACGGGTTCTCCGGCACTGCTAGAGAGAAGATTCTGGCGGCGGGCGGTACTGTGGAGGTAGGGAGTGGAACAAAGGCAAACTAGACCACGTCTCATCCAAGCGATGATCGACGCGTTCAGTTTGCCTGATCTCAGGGGTAAGCTGCTATTCACGCTCCTCATCCTCATCATATTCCGTTTCGTGGCACAGGTTCCCACCCCGGGAGTTGACCGGGAGGCCCTCGCCAAGGTATTCGAGAACAACCAGCTCTTTGGGATGCTGGACCTGTTTAGCGGTGGGGCCATGCGCAACCTGAGCGTCCTGGCCATGGGCGTCTATCCCTATATCACCGCCACGATTGTGATGCAGCTCTTGACACCAGTGATCCCCCAGTTGATGGCTCTGTCGAGAGAGGGCGAGGCGGGCAGAAACAAGATCAACATGTATACTCACTGGCTGGCCGTACCGCTCGCGGCGCTTCAAGGCTACGGGCAGGTGGTGATGCTGCAGCGCGAAGGCGTTTTTGGTGAGGGCTCGATTGCGCCGCTGGAGATGGCGGCCATAATACTCTCCATGGTGGCGGGGACCATGTTCCTGGTCTGGCTGGGTGAACTCATCACGGAGCGTGGGATTGGCAACGGTGTGTCCATCATCATCTTCGGTGGAATCGTGGCTGGAATGCCGAACCTCGTGGCTCGTGGCGGCCTGGTGTGGGATACCGACAAGTGGGGAATACTGGCCTTCGCCATATTGGGGCTGGCCACCATCCTGGCCATTGTGGTCTTCACCGAAGCGGCGCGACGGATACCGGTGCACTACTCCAAAAGCGTTTTCAGAGGCCGAAGGATGTACCGTCAGTCCGGTTCGACTCACATTCCGCTGAAAGTGAACTCGGCTGGCATGATACCGCTGATCTTCGCCATGTCGCTGGTGATGTTGCCGGGGATTGTAGCCAGCTACTTCCCCAGTAGTGGTAGTAGCCCAGAGACTGGAAGTGGAGTTGCTGGTTTTCTGCGATGGTGGGATCAGGGGCAATGGGATTGGAGTTACTTCCTTCTGTATGGCCTGCTTGTCGTAGGATTTGCCTTCTTCTATACTATAGTGGTCTTTGAACAGATGAATTTGGCCGAGACTCTGCAGAAGCAGGGCGGCTTCATCCCGGGCGTGAGGCCGGGGCCGAACACCTCCACCTATCTCAGCCAGGTGATGACTCGTATTACCTGGGCGGGAGCCATTTTCCTGGCTCTGGTAGCTGTTCTGCCCTACATCGCAAAAAAACTGACTGGCGTTGAGGTGGTAGTTTTGTCCAGCACCGCGCTGCTGATCATGGTGGGTGTGGCTTTGGATACAATGAAGCAATTGGAGGCGCAGCTACTTATGCGGCGCTACGAGGGCTTCCTTAAGTGATATTCGAGGGGGATCAATGAAGCTGATTCTTTTGGGCGCTCCGGGTTCAGGCAAAGGTACTCAGGCAGAGAAGATTGCCGAGATGACTGGCGTAATGCATGTGTCATCGGGCGATCTCTTCCGCAAGGCTGAGAAGGATGGCACCGAGCTGGGCAAGCTGGCCAAGTCCTATATGGAGAAGGGGCAACTGGTGCCCGACGACGTAGTGGTCAAGATGGTTTTGGAGCATATCGCGGGGAACAAGAAGGGGTTCATCCTGGATGGTTTCCCCCGAACTATTGAGCAGGCAAAGGCTTTGGACAAGGCCTTCGTGAAAGATGGGATAGACAAGGCGGTTCTGATCGATGTCACTCGGGACGAACTCCTGCGCCGGCTTACCGGACGATTTATCTGCCGCAAGTGCCAGAAGCCGTTCCATATGGTCTCTTCCCCACCCAAGGTGGCTGGCAAGTGCGATGCCTGCGGTGGTGAACTCTATCAGCGCGCGGATGATACCATGGAAACGGCGAAGAACCGGCTGGAGGTATACAACACCCAAACAGCCCCGCTGATAGACTACTATCGCAAGCAGGGCAAGCTGCTGGAGTTGAACGGCGAGAGGCCGATAGAAGAGGTGAGCAAGGAACTCTTGCAGAAACTTGGCGGGAGAGGGGATGGGCGTAGTCATTAAGTCCCCTGAAGAAATCGCGGTTATGAGAGAAGCGGGGAGGATAGTGGCCAAAGTACTGCAGGCCCTGTCCGGCGAGGTCAAGCCTGGAGTGAAGACCCGCGACCTGGATGCGGTCTGTGTTCAGGAGTTGGCCAGGCATGGAGCGCAGTCTTCTTTCAAGAACTACCATGGATATCCGGCGCACATATGCATCTCCGTCAATGACGAAGTGGTGCACGGCATTCCCGGCGATCGTACGCTTCGAGAAGGAGACATTGTATCCATCGATGTTGGTGTCAAGTTCAGAGGCTATCAGGGCGATGCCGCGGTGACTGTTGGGGTTGGGAAGATCAGCCCTGAAGCCAGGAAACTGATCGAAGTGACAGAAGGAGCGCTGCATGCGGGGATAGCGGCCGCGACACAAGATGTCCATTTGGGAGAGATATCGGCTGCCGTCCAGTCGTACGTTGAGGCGAACGGCTTCTCAGTGGTGCGGGAATATACCGGGCATGGGATTGGTCGGGAGATGCACGAGGATCCGCAGATCCCGAACTTCGGTGACCGAAGTGAGGGCCCTGTGTTGCGAAAGGGTATGACGCTGGCTATCGAGCCTATGGTGAACGCGGGCAACTGGAGAACCAAGGTGCGCGACGATCAATGGACGGTGGTCACATCTGATGGCAGTCTTTCGGCGCATTTCGAGCACACCATCGCTGTGACCAATGGCACGGCTGAGATACTGACGGTCGTCTGAATGGTGGGTATGGCAAAGAAAGAAAGGATAGAGGTCGAGGGGAAGGTGCAGGAGTGTCTGCCCAATGCCATGTTCCGTGTGGAACTGTCCAACGGGCACATGGTGTTGGCCCACATTTCAGGGCGGATGAGACGGCATTTCATCAAGATTCTCCCTGGCGATACGGTGAGGGTGGAACTCTCGCCGTATGATCTGGCTCGGGGCAGGGTGGTCTATCGTTTCAAGTAGTAGATTCAGTCTGGAGATGGGAACGTGAAGGTTAAAGCTTCGGTCAAACGCCGCTGCAATAAATGCAAAATTGTGAAGCGAAAGGGTGCGGTGAGAGTCATCTGCTCCAATCCCAGACACAAGCAGAGACAAGGCTAGAGCGGAGGTCTGAGTGGCGCGTATATCAGGTGTCGACATCCCCCCGAACAAGCGGATAGAGGTAAGCCTCAGTTACATCTACGGCATCGGGCCTGCGGTGAGCAGGAGGATACTGGGTCAGACTGGGATCGATGTTGCCAAGAAGGCGAAGGATTTGACGGAGGAAGAGATATCCCGTCTTCGTGAGGTCATTGACAAAGGGTACAGGGTTGAGGGCGATCTGAGGAAAGAGGTAGGCACCAACATCGGCCGACTCACGGAGATTGGTTCCTATCGCGGCATGAGACACCGGCGCAGATTGCCGGTGCGCGGACAGCGCACTCGGACCAATGCCAGGACCCGACGCGGACCGCGCCAGACGGTGGCTGGTAGAGGCAGGCGCCGTGGCACGGCCAAGAAGTAGCGGCTTGGTTTTGGGGTTTCGTGTGACGAGAAGGAGAATCTGATGGCTAAAAAGAAAGAAAAGAAGTCGATACCGCAGGGTAGGGCGTATATTCACTCCACCTTCAATAACGTGATAGTGACGCTGACGGACCCAAGTGGGAACGTTCTCTCTTGGGGCAGCTCTGGGACGGCTGGTTTCAAAGGCTCGAGGAAAGGGACCCCGTATGCCGCCCAGATGGCGGCGGAGTCAGCAGCTAAGAAGGCCAAGGAGTATGGGCTGCGCCAGGTGGACGTGTTCGTCAGAGGGCCAGGTGGAGGGCGTGAGGCTGCCATACGTTCGCTTCAGATTGCCGGACTCACTATTACGAGCATCAGGGATGTTACACCGATACCGCACAACGGGTGTCGCCCTCCAAAGAGAAGGAGGGTCTAGAGAACGATGGGACGCTATACTGGACCGGTTTGCAGACTGTGTCGCCGCGTGGGCGAGAAGTTGATGCTGAAGGGCGAGAGGTGTGAGTCGGCCAAATGCGCCATAGAGAAGAAGGCGGCAGCATCCGGGCCACGTGGTCGTCGTGGTAGGCGTCCACCCAAGGATTCTGATTATGGGATGAGGCTGCGGGAGAAGCAGAAGGCCAGATACAGCTATGGGGTTTTGGAGCGCCAGTTCAGGCGAACCTTCTCCGAGGCTGAGAAGGCCACCGGGATGACGGGCGAAACGCTGGCGCAACTGCTGGAGAGACGACTGGACAATACTGTTTACCGTCTGGGCTATTCAGAATCCCGCAGTCAGGCCAGACAGCTTGTCACGCATGGCCATGTGATGGTCAACGGGCACAAGGTTGACATTCCATCCTTTACAGTCAAACCCGGTGATGCTGTGACATGGAAGGGGACTAGTGTCAACAAGGCTCTGTACAACAAGGCCGTGGAGCGGATTGAGGCCAGGGTTATCCCCAGTTGGCTCAGTCTGGACAAGACAGACATGTCTGGCCGGGTGTTGAGTCTTCCTGTTGCTGAAGAGATCGCGACCAAGTTCGACAAGAAGATGGTCGTGGAACACTACTCCCGGTAGCCTTGAAAGGAGGCGGTGGCTTTGTCTCACCTGGTGACACCAAGAGTTGAGTGCGTTGATAGCGAAGGCAGCCACGGGCGTTTCGTGGCTGAGCCGCTCGATAGAGGATTCGGTATTACTGTGGGCAACGCCTTGCGGCGGGTCCTCCTGGGCTCTCTGCGGGGTGCTGCGGTGACATGGATAAGGATCGAGGGAATTCAGCACGAATTCTCAACCATTCCCCACATGAAGGAGGACGCTACTGAGTTTCTTCTGAATGTGAAGGGTCTGCGGTTTCGGCCGTTGACGGGGCAGGAGGGGAGGCTGGTCCTGGAGGTCGAGGGGGACAAGGTGGTCCATGCCGGAGACATCAAGCCGTCGATTGACTTTGAGATCGCCAACCCCGATATCTATCTGGCCACGCTTGATTCATCCAAGGCCAAGCTCTACGTTGAATTCAACGTGGCACTGGGCAAGGGCTACGTTCCGGCCAGCCACGGAGACGGTTTGCCTATAGGGACCATACCGGTTGATGCCATATTCACGCCGGTGCAGAAGGTGAGCTACGCAGTGGAGCCGGTGCGCACGGGGGAGTACATCGGCTACGAGAAGCTGGTGCTGGATATCTGGACTGATGGGACCATTTCAGCTGCGGAGGCACTGAGTCAGAGCTCTCAGATACTGAAGGAACAATTCTCCACGTTCCTGGCTGTTGTAACAGCTGGTGCCAAGGACGCCGGCGGACCGCCGGCCGCGGCTTTGGGAGTGACGACGGAGCAGTATGAGATGCCGCTGGAGAAGCTGGGGCTTTCGCCGCGGGTGTTTAACTGCCTGAGAAGGAACAAGATCACCAAGGTGGGAGAGCTTCTGGAGAAGACCGAGCGGGACCTCATGTCAATGAAGAAATTGGGGAAGAAGTCGCTCGAGGAGCTGAAAGAGCAGCTGCAGGAAAAGGGACTGTCTTTGATGGCGGAAGAAGGCGATGAGACATAAAGTAGCGGGACGGAAGCTGTCAAGGCCTACCGGCCACAGGATGTCGCTGTACCACAATCTGACGACTGAGTTGTTGTGGCACGAGCGCATTGTCACCACGGTAACCAAGGCCAAGGAAGTAAGGGGGATGGCAGATAAGGTCATCACCCTGGGCAAGGAAGGCAGTCTGCATTCCCGGAGGCAGGCTCTGGTACTGGTCAATGACAAGAAGGTGGTAGACAAGGCGTTTGATGAGCTGGCCAAGAGATTCGCGGATCGCAGCGGCGGGTACACGCGTGTTCTCAAGCTGGGGCCCCGCAAGGGTGATGCGGCCCCGATGGCGATAATCGAGCTGGTGAAGTAGGGCAGCTTGGAGAGTGTCATATCCAGGATTTCGGCGCACCGACTAGAATTGTATTGATCATGGAGTACGACGGCACGAGATATCATGGTTCGCAGTTTCAGACCAACGCCGCGAGCATCCAGGGCGAGGCGGAATCTGCTCTGCAGAAGCTCATCGGTGAGAAGGTCCGCGTCTCGATGGCCAGTCGCACCGACGCCGGTGTTCACGCCAAGGGACAGGTGGTAAGCTTCAAGACCAAGGCGTCCTTTCCTCCCAAGACCTGGGTTGAGGCCATGAATCACTATCTTCCCAAGGATATCTCGATTCGAGCAGCCTATGAGGTGGATGGGGGTTTTGACGTGCGGCGCCATGCCTCGAGCCGGGAGTACCGCTATCACATTATGAACAGGCGCACGCCGTCCGCGTTGTGGCGGCATTTCAGCGAATCTGTGCCGCAACCCCTGGACGTTGAGGCCATGAACGCTGCTTGTGCGGTTCTCGTAGGCGAGCGCGATTTCGCCCCATTTGCTCCGGCGACTTACACTCGTTCGACGCGGCGCCGGGCGCTGAGGGCCGAAGTGAGCCGGAGACGGGACTGGGTGCTCTTCGACATGGAGGCCACCTCGTTTCTGCCCCATCAGGTCCGCAACACCGTGGGCGGGCTGTTGAAAGTGGGGCTGCACAAGATGAGCGTAGAGAGCTTCCGGGAGAAGGCTTCTTTGGGGAAAGCTGGGACGATGGGTCCAACTGCTCCGGCTCGTGGTTTGTGCCTGATGAACATCAAGTATCCCGATTTTCCGCCATCTGAGGAGATGTCATGACATACAGTGCAAAAGCTTCTGAAGTGAAACGCGAGTGGGTTGTTATTGATGCTTCGGGCAAGACCCTGGGCAGGGTGGCCACAGATGTGGCCAAGCTGCTGGAGGGCAAGCACAAGACGATGTACTCACCTCACGCTGACGTCGGTGACTTCGTGGTGGTGATCAATGCGGCCAAAGTCCGTGTCACGGGCAAGAAGGTTGAAGACAAGGTCTACCGTCATCACACTAACTATCCGGGAGGGTTGAGGAGTATTGCTTTTGGCGATATGTTAGCGCGTCACCCGACACGACCAATCGAGATTGCGGTCAAGGGTATGCTTCCTCACAATAGCAGGGGGCGCGCCATGGCCAGAAGGCTGAAGGTCTATGCTGAGGGCACTCATCCGCACGAGGCTCAGGTGAAGGGCACAACGGAGGCGTCAAGTGGCTGAACGGAAGCACTACTACGGGACGGGTAAGAGAAAGACCGCAATTGCCAGAGTGAAGCTGCTGCCTGGTGGTGGTAGCATTGTGGTGAATGACAGGCCTCTGCAGGAAGCGTTCCCGGATGAGCCTCTGAGAGAGGTTATCTTCCAGGCTTTCAAGGTTACGAACACGCTGGACAAGTTCAGTGTAGCGGCGAAGGTCACGGGGGGAGGGATATCAGGTCAGGCGGCGGCAATTCGCCACGGTATTGCCCGGGCCCTGGTCGAGGCCGACGAGGGATTGAAGCCCGTCTTGCGCCAATATGGCCTGCTCACCAGAGATGCCAGGATCAAAGAGCGCAAGAAGTACGGTCTCAAACGCGCGCGCAAGGCGCCGCAGTACACGAAGCGATAGATCGGCTGGCGGTCTTCCTGGCGGCGCGGGTTTCCACGGGGGTGGGTGTTTCTAGCTTCTTCTGTCCCCAGAAGGATTGGGCTGGCTCTGCTTTGGCTTGGCCCAAATGAGACGCGAGGAGTGAGGACTGGGGGGGACGGGCTCTATCCAGACTGGGCCAGACGAGCCTTCAGTTGGTCGATAACCGGAACCGGCATCGGGTCAGTGCGGTTCAGCATGGCCAGGTAGTAACTGACGTAGTCCCCCAGAAGCACCAAGCCGATCATCTGCGCCAGAGGGCTTCTCCCGATTGACTCGATTCTCTTGTACTTGATTCCAGCTTTAGAGAGGATTTCACCAGTGGCCTGGTAGCGGATGGAAGTCCGTGGGTCCAGTGAAGCTGAATGCAGCAGCACCACCGCGGATCTCTGTCGCGTCTCGGCAGGGAATGGGTATCCGACCACGGCATTGTGATTCAGTTCGGGGAAGACCTCATGGAAAGCCCAGGCCTTGCTGTTCTCGTTGATCTGGGTCTTCCAGCGCAGCGCTACCTCTGACAGCAGCCCTGCGCCGTAGATAACAGCCATGCGCCCGAAGAGATCTGCAGCCAACTGCTTCGCCAGATTGGACTCAAGGGGCGTCTTCTCAGACACGCCATCCTGGGTCTTCTTCATAACCCCCAGGGATTCCGTCATGTCAGCCGACTTGTTCTGGAGAAAACGCAGGCTGTGGAAGATGCCGAGAAGAGACACAAAGCTGTGGGAGAAGGCTGCTCTAGGAGGTGCCTCATAGTCGATGGTGAGCACAGGTATGCGCTCTTTCTCGGCGAGGGCCTTGAGCTTCCCGCCGGTGGTCAGCGCCATCTTCTTCGCTTGTGTTCTCAGAGAGTCATTGAAACAAGACAGCGTCTCTTCTGTGTTTCCCGAATAGCTGGAGAAGATGAGAAGGGTGTTGCGGTCGACAAAAGGCGGCAAGCCATAGTCGCGGTGAACCCAGACCGGCAGGGTGTTTTCCAGCATGGCGAGGCGGCGGACGAAGTCTCCACCAATGGCAGAACCGCCCATGCCGGCTATGACCACTTTGTCCACTTTGGCGTAGTCTTTCGGATAGCCGAAGTCGGTGCTGTTGTGCCAGGCCCGCTGGCATTCTTCAGGGAACTGGTGAAGGTGCTTCAGCATGCCCGACGGGTCGAGTTGTCGATATGTCTCTAGGCTGTCCAGCATACTCATAGTTCACACCCCCAGCAGTCTTTTCCCCTCGGCAATCATTGAGTTGGCTCGCTCCAGGCTGCCGGCTTCAGCGTAGATGCGCAGGATGGGCTCTGTTCCAGAGAAGCGTATCAGCAGCCAGGAACCATCTGCCAGAGAAAGGTGGAAGCCGTCTGTGGTATTCACCTTGATGACCTTTGCACCGCCAATCTCAGGGGGTGTCTTTCCGGCGATACGGCCGATGATCTTCTCTCGATCGGCAGGAGGGAATTCCAGATCGACACGATTGTAGTGGTGCGGGCCGACTTTGCTGTATAAATAGTCGATAAGTTGGGATGGAGATTTCTTAAGACTGTTCATCAAGTCCAGCAGGTAGAGGCCGGCGAGGATGCCATCGCGCTCCGGAATGTGTCCCCTGAAGCCGAATCCGCTGCTTTCTTCGCCTCCAATAAGGGCATTCTCAGCCATCATGATAGGCGCCACGTGCTTGAAGCCTACCTTTGTTTCGTAGACCGGGACGTCGTAGATCTTCCCCAACTTGTCCAACATGCTGGTGGTGGTCACGGTCTTCACGATAGGCCCGCGCTCTCCACGCACCTCGAACAGATAGAGCGTGAGCAGGGCAAATATCTGCAATGGAGTCAAGGGGTTGCCCTTCTCGTCCACGACACCGATACGGTCGGCATCGCCGTCCGTGGCCAGTCCGACAGCGGCGCCGTTCTGCCTGACTGTCGCGGACAACTTTGCCAGATGTCGGCCAATTGGCTCTGGCTGGATTCCCGGAAAGATGGGATTCCGCTCGCCGTTGATCTCGATGACTTCGGTCTTGCCGCCTTGAAGGACCCGCTTGAAGCAGCCAGAGCCGGCACCGAACATGGAGTCGACAACTATCTTGAGCCCGGATTGGCGCAGGCCCCGGAGGTCGACGAGGGTGGCGATGTGGTCGAAGTAGTCAGGTGCCAGGTCAAGGTACCGGATGATTCCCTTGGACAATCCCTCTTCCAGATCCAGCCGTCTGATCTTGTCCTGGGCCATGATCTGCGGCAGCCGTGACTCGACCTCCGCTTCGACTTCTGTGGGGGCGCTGGACCCGTCCGGCGACTTGATCTTGAAGCCGTTCCACTGACCCGGATTGTGGCTGGCAGTGATGATCACAGCTCCGGCGGCCTTCTCGTGCGTGACGCCGTAGCTGATGATGGGGGTGGGGGTGGCTTGGGGGCAGAGGTGTGTCTTGATATCGTTGCCGGCGAACACCTCGGCGACAGCAGCGGCGAAGCGTTCGGAGGCAAAACGGGTATCGTAGCCCACGACCATGCCGCGGGAGGCCAGCCCTTTGTCCCGGAGATACTCGGCTAAGCTCTGGGCGCAGTATCTGACGTTGGCGAAGGTGAAGTCGTCAGCGATGATGCCGCGCCAGCCATCCGTTCCGAACTTGATCTTCGGAATCATCGTTTTCGCTGAGCCTTTGGGCTCTTAGAGAGACCGGCGTCAGACCGGATTGCCGCCGCCTTGTCCGTCCTCTCCCAGGGCAGATCGAGATCGTCCCGGCCAAAGTGGCCATAAGCTGCCGTCTGCTTGTAGATGGGACGGCGCAGGTTCAGGGTTTCGATAATGGCGCCCGGTCGGAAATCGAAGTGCTTGTTTATCAGCTTCAAGATGAGCGCTTCGTCCACCTTGGCCGTGCCGAATGTCTCGATGGAGATGGAGAGAGGACAAGCTATCCCTATGGCATAAGCGACCTGAATCTCCAGGCGATCCGCCAGTCCGGCCGCGACTACGTTCTTGGCAGCGTAGCGGGCGAAGTAGGCAGCCGAACGGTCCACTTTGGTGGGGTCCTTCCCGGAGAAAGCGCCGCCGCCGTGACGGGCGACGCCTCCGTAGGTGTCAACCAGAATCTTGCGCCCGGTCAGGCCGGTATCTCCCATGGGCCCGCCGATAACAAAACGGCCTGTCGCGTTGATGTAGAACTTGGTGTTCTTGTCCAGCAGCTTGGCAGGAATGATCTTGTTGATCACTACCTCACGGATGTCACGGTGGATCACGTCGTTGCCCACAGTCTCACTGTGCTGGGCGCCGATGACCACTGCTTCTATTCGCTTGGGTACTCCGTACTCGTACTCCACGGTGACCTGCGATTTGCCGTCGGGGCGCAGGTACGGGAGGGTCCCGTCCTTCCTCACTTCGGCAAGACGCCGGCACAGTTTGTGCGACAGCATGATGGGCATGGGCATGAACTCTGGCGTCTCGTTGCAGGCGAATCCGATCATCATCCCCTGATCGCCTGCCCCCAGGCATTCCTTCTCATCTGAGTTCTTGGCTTTCTCACGCGTTTCCATGGAGTGGTCCACACCCATGGCGATATCTGACGACTGCTCCTTGATGGCGGTGATGACGCCACAGGTTTCGCCGTCGAAGCCGTACTTGGCGCGGGTGTAGCCTATTTCCCACACCGTCTCGCGGACTATCTGGGGTATCTCAACGTAGCAATTGGTGGTTATCTCACCCATTACCACCACCAGTCCTGTGGTGACCGAGGTCTCGCAGGCGACTCTGGCCATGGGATCCTTGGCCAAGATGGAGTCTAGGACGGAATCCGAAATCATGTCGCACATCTTGTCCGGGTGCCCCTCGGTCACTGACTCAGATGTCAGCAGGTATGAATTGGATCTCATGAAATTCAAAGTCATTGTTCTTTCCTCTCCTAATGTTAATGTGGGTCTGTGCGCTCTAAGTGCCCATCTCCCAACTGCTGAGGTATTTTCTCTGTTCGCCAGTCAGTCTGTCAATTGTGATCCCCATCGAACGGAGTTTGAGGCGTCCCACTTCTTGATCGATGGTTCTGGGGACCGGATAGACACCTGGAGCCAGAGCCTTCTTAAGGTTGAACATGTATTCGGCGCAGAGAGCCTGATTGGCAAAGCTCATGTCCATCACGCTGGCCGGATGCCCTTCAGCGGCGGCGAGATTAATCAGGCGCCCGTCGGCCAAGAGGAACAGGCGGCGACCATCCTTCAGGGTGTACTCCTGGACAAACGGCCGCAACTTCCTGTTCCGCTTTGACAGGCTCTCCAGCGCCGGAATGTTGATTTCTACGTTGAAATGGCCGCTGTTGGCCAGGATAGCACCGTCCTTCATGATCTGAAGGTGTGACTGGTTGATGGTGTTCAAGCCACCGGTAATGGTGACAAAAACGTCACCGATTCGGGCCGCTTTGAGAAGTGGCATTACCTGGTATCCATCCATGACGGCTTCAATAGCGCGGATGGGGTTGACCTCCGTCACTATTACCTGTGCTCCCATGCCGCGGGCCCGCATGGCTATGCCGCGGCCGCACCAGCCATAGCCGCAAACCACCACATTCTTGCCGGCCCAGAGGATGTTGGTGGCGCGGGTGATGCCGTCGACGGTACTCTGTCCGGTGCCGTAGCGGTTGTCGAAGAAATGCTTGGTCTCAGCGTCGTTCACCGCGATGATGGGATACTTCAGCTTCCTATCCTGTGCCATGCTGCGCAGCCTAATGACGCCTGTGGTGGTCTCCTCCATGCCTCCGATGATGCATTCGGCCAGCGCTTTCTTGTCCTGGTGCAAAGTGGTGACTAGGTCGGCGCCGTCATCGAGGCTGATGTGGGGCTTCTGGGCCAGCGCGCCGGCGATGTGCCTGTAGTAGGTCTTGCTGTCTTCTCCTTTGATGGCGTATGTCGGAATTCCGTCCGCCAGCATGGCGGCAGCCACGTCGTCCTGCGTGCTCAGGGGATTGGAGGCACAGAGGGCCAGTTCTGCGCCCCCGGCCTTGAGGGTGGCAGCCAGGTTGGCCGTCTCGGTGGTGATGTGCAAGCAGGCAGAGATCCTGGCACCCTTGAGAGGCTTCTGTTCAGAGAACCTCTCGCGGATCAGTTGGAGCACCGGCATCTCACGCGATGCCCACTCTATTCTCAGCTTCCCTTCCGGGGCAAGAGACAAATCCTTGACGTCACCACCAGTGGCCTTCTTTGCGCTCACGCGTGTCTCCTTTCTATAGGCAGTTGTGCTGCTTGCAAGCTGACCCCCCCTCGAATTCCGGCGAATGGTCTGTCGCTGCGTCGGAAATCCCGATT
This sequence comes from Chloroflexota bacterium, assembly GCA_036787015.1. Taxonomy (GTDB): domain Bacteria; phylum Chloroflexota; class Dehalococcoidia; order UBA2247; family RBG-13-53-26; genus JAFGCL01. Next base: position 5,131 of record DAIQQD010000003.1, on the reverse strand, counting down.
AGACAATGAGGTGAATTATAGCAGGAATTGAAGTCAAACGCTCGCAGAATGTGAGACTTCCCTGCGCCAGACGGCGCTTGCGAAGGATACCTCGCCTCGGCCTGGTCTCTTTCGGAGAATCCGGCGTCCGGCCGAAGACAGCGTGGTGAGCTGGAGGAGTTACATGACGATGGCGGACCTGGATACCAGGCCCTTTTCCTGATCCTCGAAGGCCTTGTTGATGTCCTCCAGCTTGTAGGAGTGGGACAGTATCTTCTCGTATGGATACTTGTTCTTGGTGCGAACCAGGAAATCGAGGGCCTTTTTCAGGGTATCGCGTCCGTACATCACCACGGCGATGATTGACTTGGACGAGAGTACCATGAAGGCCGGGTCAGTCTCAAAGGTACCGTGCATAAGGCTAATGTTTCCGATCTCCAGCAGACGACCTCCGTTGCAGAGCATGTCGAGCCCCTCCGGGATCGCCTTCGGGATTCCCACAAGTTCGGCAACCACATCGACACCCCAGCCTCCCGTCAGTTCTTTTACTCGCGCCGCCCGTTCTGCGGGTGTCTTCAACTGCTTCATATCAACGACCTCGTCGGCACCAAAGGCCTTGGCCAGCTCAAGCCGCTGTGTGATGCCATCGATGACAATCACTTTGGCAGCACCCATCTCCTTGGCTAGGGCGGTGGCGTATATGCCCAAGCCCCCAGCCCCTTGAATGGCGATGGTCTCTCCGAATCTGAAGTTGACTCGCTCCAAGCCGTAGACCATCTCGGAAAGGGCGCAGTTGACCGGGGCCACCATCATGTCACTCAGTTCGTCTGGTACCTTGAATATGCTGTGGTTTGATCTGACGTAATAGTAGTCTGCATATGGTCCGGTGAAGTGCGGCGGGAGATCACATGGTCCCATGAAGAAAGCGTTCATGGGACATTCGGCGTGGCGTCCCTTCAAACACGATGGGCAGCGTCCGCAAGGATAATAGTACATCCACGTGACGCGATCGCCCTCTTTCAATGGCTGGCCCGCCGAATCGGTGGATATGCCAGCGCCCAGTTTGGCTACTCTTCCCACTGCCTCGTGGCCCAGGATCGTGGGCAGAGGTGCCCCCATCGCTCCCATGTTCAAGTCACCGCGCCACATATGCATGTCTGAGCCGCAGATGTTGGCTACCGTTACCTTAGCAAGGATGGCGCCTGGCTCCGGATCGGGGACCGGGTATTCCTTGATCTCCATTGGAGTGCCCAATCCTTTGTAGATTGCTGCTCTGCCTTTGTCTGCCATTTCAAATACCTCCCATTCTACGGATGATGTCTTGCACGTGCAGTTGCCTGTTCGGCTGTTGGTGGGACTGCCAGGCGCACATAACTCTCTCAGAACCGGGAGAATCGCCGATCCCGGCAAATGCTACCACATTGTGAGCGAAGGTGCCATGTGCCTGTAGATACGATGGCTTTCGAAGGCCGTTCTGTGTCACTTGGCTGACGCGGCAGCCTAGGTTTGGAGCCATCGTGTCACTTCGCCCAGTACGAGTTGGCGGTTGGATCGTGATACCAGCATGACCTGGACTCTGGGGTCGCGCTTGATTATGTCGGCAAACGGGTGCGGCTGAAGCGTGATGGTGCCCAGGAGCCGTTTTCGGCTGTTTAGAACTTCCATCAAGGTGTCTCTGAAGGAAGAGGACAGGAGTTCCATCTTGCCGATCTCGTCAACCACGACTATGCTGCATTCCTGGATGGCGCGGTGCATCGTGGGGATGGCGACTCTTTCCAGGCACGCGATATCCACTCCGTACTTGCCCACCCGATTTGGCCCGCGAATATCGACGTGCGCCAGAACGGCTCGTGATCCGTCCAGTGTGACAATCTCGAAGCCGAGCCTGGCCCCGCCCTCGCGGATTTCTTGTGTATAGAATCCGCCGGGCTTCTCTTTCGTTGCGTGAATGGCCTCACGGATGATGGTGGTCTTCCCCGTGCCGGGAGCGCCGGTGAGGAGAAGGGCTTGAGTCAATGCGCTCATTCCTTGTCTGAGAGGCCTGTCTTCAACCCCCTGGGCCCCCACTCTTGGGGAGAGAAACAAGATGTCGGGGAATACCCCCGAAAACCCCCGGCAGGAAGTGGCCTGCGCCTCTCATGGGGGGAGCTCCATAGCCCCATGGCCGGAGACTTGTCCCTTAGGCCGTCCCCAGATACCTCGCGCGTACCTTGTCGGAGAGCTCTGCCAGTAATGCCAGCGCCTGCTCAGCGGCCGCCGGCGACGAAGATGCTAAGCCGCAGGACGGTGTAATAAGGCTCTGTTTCACCAACTGTCTGAAGGCAATGCCATCCTTGGCAAACGGGGCGATGGCTTCCTCGAGGCGGTCCTTGAGACTGGCCACCGTCTCCTTGGCCAGATGGTCCTCATCGTTAGGCACGATGCCCCAGGCTATGGCGCCTCCTTTGCTGACGAAAGAGCGGACCTCGGCAGCGTAGGCACTGAGAGCGCCGGCGTAGTTGTAGGCATCGAAGCTGAGGATATCGATGGAAAGTCCCAGCAATAGCGACCAGTCGGTATTGCCACAGCAGTGCACGCCCTTGAGTCCGCTGATCCCACCCAGTGTCTCCTCAAGCAGTTCTTTGACCTTCTCTGTTGGCAGGGCGACGAAGGCCGAGCCCAGCGACGTCAGGTACGGTTCGTCGAGGAAGATGATGACGTTTCGTGAGACGCGGCTCAGTTTCTGATACTGCCACGCGGCCTTCAGCCGCAGGTGCCTGGCGATGGCTTCAGCTAAGGTGTCATCGTAGATGGCCCACTGGGCCCCGTCGGCAACGGCCAGGCCCCAGCTTATGGGCCCGGTGACCTGCCCTTTGACGGCCACTGCCTTGTCTGTCCGCGAGGCCAGCAGGGCATGAAAACCAGCAGCGTAGTCGCGGCTGATGCCATATGCTGAAGCATCGTTGTCGGCGTGCGCCGCGTAGAGCTTCTCCAACCCACCATCGATATCCCGGGAACGGTCGATATAGATTCGCGAGTCCTCTACCACCACACCCGGGAAGCCCTCGCTGAACTGGGCGTACATGTTCTCCTTCGGCGTGCGCCTGGGCAACTGCGGCCAGGCGGGAACAGCCGGCAGATGGCGGAGGACCACACTGCACGCGTCATCCGGATTGGTCTGGGGCATGCTGCCAATCATCGTAGGCAGGCAGCCGAACTGGATCTTCTCGGGCATCTGACACCTCTAGCCTATTGTACATACTTCCGGATCAATGGAGCCAGTTCCCTCTTCAAGTTCGCCGGGATGTGCTCGCGGGAAGTGATGATAGCATCTTTGAGGGCAGTCCCGCACTGGCAGCTTCGCTCACCCGTTGCGGTGGCGATGGCCGCTTTCAGGATACTCTTGCCCGTCTCGGCGTTCTGCATGAGGTTGGCTACCACCATATCCACTGACACAGATTCGGCGCTTTCGTGCCAGCAATCGAAGTCAGTGACGAAAGCCAGTGTGGCATAGCATATCTCGGCCTCTCTGGCCAGCTTGGCCTCGGGGAGGGCAGTCATGCCCACGACGCTGGCGCCCCAAGATCGGTAGAGGTGCGATTCGGCCTTGGTGGAGAAAGCGGGCCCTTCCATGACGACACAGGTCCCACCGCGGTGCACCGTCGTCCCCAGTTTCTTTGCTGCTTGGTAGAGTATCTGGCTCAGGTGAGGGCAGAAGGGCTCGGCAAAGCCAATATGGGCCACCAACCCCCGGCCGAAGAAGGTGCTGACCCTGCCCTTGGTGCGGTCGATCACCTGGTCTGGAATGACGAGGTCCAGCGGATGGATATCCTCCTTGAGGCTTCCCACGGCGCCGATGGAGATGATGCGCTCGACGCCCAGCGATTTCAAAGCGAAGATGTTGGCCCTGACCGGCAACTCGCCGGGGCTGATGCGGTGGCCCTTGCCATGCCTGGGCAGGAAGGCCATGGGCACGCCTTGAAGAGTGCCAGTCACGATCATATCGCTTGGTTCGCCGAATGGGGTCTCGATCTTGGTCTCTGCCAGGTCGCTCACTCCATCGATCTGGTAGAGACCACTGCCTCCGATGACTCCGATCTTAGCTTCGACCACTGGATCCTCCTTTGCTCTTGCCGAGTTCGGGTTTGAAGAGTGCGGCTATGTTCGCCCGGAAGGGCGTCCTCACTATGCCCCGTTCAGTGATTACCGCAGAGATGTAGCGGTGCGGGGTCACGTCGAAAGCCGGGTTGGCCACATGGACTCCGGGCGCAGCCACTGCAATGCCTTGAACGTGAGTGACCTCGTCCGGGCTCCGCTCTTCAATAGGAATTCCGTCGCCGGACGGTATTGAGCAGTCTATCGTGGACAGCGGGGCGGCTACGTAGAAGGGGACTTTGTTCTCTCTGGCCAGCACCGCCAGAGCATAGGTTCCGATCTTGTTGGCCGTGTCCCCATTGGCCGCGATGCGGTCGGCGCCCGTTATGACACAATCTATCTTCCGTCGATTCAGGAAGTGGCCGGCCATGGAGTCGGTGATGAGGGTGACCGGGATGCCATCCCGCATCAACTCCCAGGCGGTGAGGCGGGCGCCCTGCAGGAGAGGGCGGGTCTCGGTGGCGATGACGCTGATGTTCTTGCCCTGCTCCTTTGCGGCCTTCATGACGCCCAGCGCGGTGCCGTAGCCTCCGGTGGCCAGCGATCCGGCGTTGCAGTGCGTCAGAATGGTGAAGCCGTCCCCGATGAGTTCAGCGCCAAGACGCGAGAGTCTCAAGGTGGCTTCCCTCTCTTCGTCGTGAATGGCTCTGGCTTCCCTGATCAGCGCTGACTTAACGGCGGCGATATCTGTCTTAGCTTGCGTGGCTGCCAGCATGCGGTCGATGGCCCAGCGCAGGTTCACTGCCGTCGGCCTGGTGGAGGCCAGCGCCTGGGCTATCCGGCGCAATTCTCTCAAGAACTGGGGCGTGCTCCGGGCTTGGATGGTCTGTGCGCAGAGGGCCAGACCGTAGGCCCCGGCTATGCCGATGAGCGGCGCACCCCGAATGCGCAACATCTTGATGGCCTCGGCAACTTCCTCATAGTCGGCAAGCTCGATCTGAACTTCGTGGTGAGGAAGGCGCGACTGGTCGATGATCCTGATCTTACCGTCAAGCCACTCTATTGGTTCCATTGCCTG